>CAXBEA010000095.1:0-15761 GCA_963974645.1 uncultured Neptunomonas sp.
ATGATCCTCTCCAACAACCTGGAGCTGAGCAAGAAGATCAACTCGGCGGTATTCCCTGGCCTGCAAGGCGGTCCGTTGATGCATGTAATCGCTGCTAAGGCGGTTGCCTTTGGTGAGGCATTGCAGCCTAGTTTCAGCGACTACATTCAGCAAGTATTAGACAACGCCAAAGCACTGGCCGCAGTGATGGTCGAGCGCGGTTGCGACGTGGTCACCGGCGGCACCGATACCCACCTGATGCTGGTTGACTTACGCCCTAAAGGCCTTAAGGGCAACGCGGTCGAAGAGAGCCTGGAGCGCGCAGGCATCACCTGCAACAAAAATGGCATCCCCTTTGATCCGGAAAAGCCGATGGTGACCTCCGGTATTCGGATCGGTACCCCGGCTGGCACTAGTCGCGGTTTCGGTGTCGATGAGTTCAAGCGCATCGGCCACCTGATCAGCGATGTACTCGATGGACTGGCGGCCAATCCAGACAACAACAGCAAGGTCGAAGACCAGGTGCGTGACGAAGTTGAAGCCCTGTGTAAGCGCTTCCCGCTGTACCGGTAATCAAGCCATCAGATAATCGCGTAGCTAGTTAACCGGGCAGCCAAAAGTCGGGTTAAAACCCGACCTACCAATCGAAAACAAACTGATATTCAGGAATACGATCATGAGCACTATCCCTTCTAATCTGCGTTTTGCCAAAAGTCACGAATGGGTTCTGGATAACGGTGACGGCACCCTGACCGTCGGTATCTCCGATCATGCCCAAGAACTGCTGGGGGATGTGGTCTTTGTTGAGGTTCCCGAAGTCGGCCGCAACGTCAATGCCGGTGAAGAGTTTTCCCTGGTGGAATCGGTCAAAGCGGCCTCCGATGTATACAGCCCTATCTCAGGTGAGATTATCGCCGTCAACGAAGCTCTGGAAGAGACCCCCGAACTGATTAACGAAGATCCCTTCGGAACCGCCTGGATCGCCAAGATCCGCCCCAGTGACAGCGCTGCTATCGAAGCGCTAATGGATGCCACGGCCTACTCCAAGCTGATCGCCGACTAAGCCGAACGACCTAACTACTGCCAAAACCTGTAGGCCTTGTGCCTGCCCAGTGACAGGAACGCATCATGAATGCCTCTACGCTTCCGCGCCTCGCTGCGCTCACTCATCCGCTGGAGTTCAGCGACCGCCACCTCGGTCCCGATGAACGCCAGATCCAGCAGATGCTGGCCGAGCTCGGCCTCGATTCGATCAATACCCTGATCGACCAGACGGTACCCGGATCGATTCGTCTGCCGCAACCGCTGGCGATGGCCAGCGGCCAGAGCGAGCGCGATGTACTGGCGCGATTGAAGGCGATTGCGGCCAAAAACAAGGTCAACAAATCCTACATCGGCAGCGGCTATTACAACTGCCTAGTACCGAACGTGATCCTGCGTAACGTGCTCGAAAATCCCGGCTGGTATACCGCCTACACCCCCTATCAACCCGAAATCGCCCAGGGCCGTTTGGAAGCGCTGCTTAACTACCAGCAGCTGGTGATGGACCTCACCGGCATGGATCTAGCCAATGCCTCCTTGCTGGACGAAGCCACCGCCGCTGCCGAAGCAATGGCGCTGTGCAAACGCGCCAATCGCAAGAAAAGCAACCTGTTCCTGGTCGCAGATGATGTCCATCCGCAAACTCTGGACGTGGTCAAGACCCGCGCTGAGTACTTCGGCTTCGAGATCCTGGTCGGCGACCTGAGCCAACTGCTGGCTGAGCACGATGCCTTCGGCGTCCTGGCGCAATACCCCGGCAGTGGTGGCCAGATCAATGCCATCGAAGCACTGATCCAACAGGCGCATGAACAAAAGGCCCTGGTCGCGGTTGCCGCAGACCTGCTTAGCCTGGTGCTGCTGAAATCGCCCGGCGAACTGGGCGCCGATGTGGTCTTCGGTTCGGCGCAGCGCTTCGGCGTACCTATGGGTTTCGGCGGCCCGCATGCTGCATTTTTTGCTACTCGCGATAGCTACAAGCGCTCCACCCCCGGCCGCATCATCGGCCAGTCGGTCGATGCCAATGGCGCACCGGCGCTGCGGATGGCGATGCAGACCCGCGAACAACATATTCGTCGCGAGAAAGCGACTTCCAACATCTGTACCGCGCAGGCGCTGCTGGCAAATATGGCCGGGTTCTATGCCGTCTACCACGGCCCCGAAGGCCTCAAGCGGATCGCCGAGCGGGTGTTGCGTTTGACCAGCATTCTGGCGCAGGGGCTGCAGTCCCTAGGTAAAGAGAAGGGGATCAGCCTTGAGCACGACAGCTGGTTCGACACCCTGACATTGGTTGTTGGCGCGCAGCAGCAGCCAATTCTGACACGCGGCTACGCAGCCGGCATCAACCTGCGTCCGGTCGGTAGCGACAAACTGGGGATCAGCCTCGACGAGACCAGCACCGGCGCGGATATTGAACAGCTATGGCAGGTCATTCTGGGGCCAGACCACGGTCTGGACCTGGCGACGCTCGACAGCGCGCTCAGTGCTGGCGTCGCTGACGGTATCCCCGCCGGGCTGCGCCGTACTTCCGCCATCCTGACCCACCCGGTGTTCAACCGCTACCACTCCGAAACCGAGATGCTGCGTTACCTCAAGCGTCTGGAAAACAAAGATTTCAGCCTGGCCCACGGGATGATCCCACTGGGCTCCTGCACCATGAAGCTCAACGCTTCGGCGCAGATGATCCCGCTGAGCTGGCCCGAATTTGCCAACATCCACCCCTTTGCGCCGCGTGATCAGGCTCAGGGCTACATGCAATTGATCGAGGAGTTCGAGGCGATGCTGGTCGAGATCACCGGTTACGACAAGATCTCGATGCAGCCCAATTCTGGCGCCCAGGGTGAATACGCAGGCCTACTGGCTATCAGTAAGTATCAAGACAGTATCGGTGAAGGTCACCGCGATATCTGCCTGATTCCCAGCTCTGCCCACGGCACCAACCCTGCCTCGGCAGCGATGGCGGCGTTAAAAGTGGTGGTGGTCGAGTGCGACGCCATGGGTAACGTGGATATCGACGATCTGCGCACCAAGGCCGAACAACATCGCGATGACCTCGCCTGTCTGATGATCACCTATCCCTCGACCCACGGCGTGTTCGAGGAAGGGATCATGACGATCTGCGACATCATCCATGCCAACGGCGGCCAGGTGTATATGGACGGCGCCAACATGAACGCCCAGGTCGGCCTCTCCAAGCCTGGCTTGATCGGCTCCGACGTATCCCACCTGAACCTGCACAAGACCTTCGCTATTCCCCATGGTGGCGGTGGTCCAGGGATGGGGCCGATCGGGGTCAAGAGCCACCTGGCACCCTTCCTGCCCAACCATGCGGTCAGTCCGATTGAGGGCGCTTTTGTCGGTAAGGATGCGACCATGGGTGCAGTGTCGGCGACCCCGTTTGGCAGCGCATCGATCCTGACCATCTCCTGGGCTTACTGCGCCCTGCTGGGCAGGGAGGGACTGCAACGTTCGACCGAGGTCGCCATTCTCAACGCCAACTACCTGACCGAGCAGCTGGCTCCGCACTACCCGATTCTGTTCCGCGGCCGCAACCAACGGGTGGCGCACGAATGCATCATCGATATTCGGCCGTTAAAAGAGAGCTCAGGGATAAGCGAAGAGGATATCGCCAAGCGGCTGATGGACTACGGTTTCCACGCCCCGACCATGTCGTTTCCGGTGCCCGGCACGCTGATGATCGAGCCGACCGAGTCCGAGTCTAAGGTAGAGCTGGACCGTTTTATCGAAGCAATGGTATCGATTCGCCAGGAGATCGCCCAGGTGCAGTCAGGTCACTGGAGCTTGCAGGACAACCCTCTGGTGCGCGCACCGCACACCCAGGCGGATATGGTCAGCGCCGACTGGGATAGAGCCTACACTCGTGAACAGGCGGTATTCCCGGTCGCTAGCCTCAAAGGCAATAAGTTTTGGCCCGCCAGCAACCGTATCGATAACGTCTACGGAGACCGCAATTTCATCTGCAGCTGCCCGTCGATCGAAGCCTATAGAGACTGATTAAAACCTCAGCCTGAGCGGCAGCTAAAGCCGCTCAGAGCTCAGCGAAGACAGGCAAAAACCTGCAAAAGCCATATTAATCGCACATGTATTTAAAAAAAGTTTTTAACCCTGCATAGATTCGAAAAAACACATTTTATACTCCATTAAAGACCAGATAAGAGGTTAAATTAGTCCCCCCCGCATTCTGTCTTAATCAACCCTGTGTATTGGTTCCGCAACTGACACAGGCTGATGTACCAGACAGAGTGCATACCCTACCGGCAGCGCCGGAATAACTATAAGAAGCAATAACGAGGAAAACACATGGAAATGCTCACCGAGCTGCTCAAAACCGTTAACGGCATCGTCTGGGGACCGATGATGCTGGTACTGATTCTAGGGGTAGGTTTGTTCCTGCAACTGGGTCTTAAACTGATGCCGATTCTTAAAGTCGGCACCGGCTTCAAACTGATGTGGGACGGCCGTTCAACCAAAGCGGGCGAGCAGAAAGAGGGCGAGATCTCACCTTTCAATGCGTTGATGACCGCCCTATCCGCCACCGTCGGCACCGGTAATATCGCCGGCGTAGCCACCGCGATCTTCCTCGGTGGCCCCGGCGCGCTGTTCTGGATGTGGTGTACCGCCCTCGTCGGGATGGCAACCAAGTACTCTGAAGCGGTATTGGCGGTGAAATACCGTGAAGTCGACGAGCACGGCAACCATGTCGGCGGCCCTATGTACTACATCAAGAACGGTCTGGGTAAGAAGTGGGCCTGGTTGGGAACGCTGTTCGCCATCTTCGGCACCATCGCAGGCTTCGGTATCGGCAACACGGTACAGTCAAACTCGGTAGCCAACGTGATCGAATCCAGCTTCGGCGTGCCGATGTGGATCACCGGTATCGTGCTGATGGTGCTGACCGGTGCGGTACTGATCGGGGGTATCAAGCGGATCGGTAATGTCGCCGGAATGCTGGTTCCCTTTATGGCGATCACGTACCTGCTGGCGGGTCTGATCGTACTGGCGATCAACGCCGATGCCATTCCTCACGCGCTGGACCTAATCTTCACCCATGCCTTTACCGGTACCGCCGCCGAAGGTGGTTTCGCCGGTGCCGCGGTCTGGATGGCGATCCGTTTTGGTGTCGCCCGAGGCGTGTTCTCTAACGAAGCCGGTCTGGGTAGTGCGCCGATTGCACACGCAGCGGCACAAACCAAAGACCCGGTACGCCAGGGTCTGATCGCGATGCTGGGGACCTTTATCGACACCCTGATCATCTGCTCCATCACCGGTTTGGTGATCATCACCTCCGGCCTCTGGACCAGTGGCGAGTCGGGTGCTGCACTGACCTCAGCCGCCTTCGCCGATGCCCTGCCGGGCTTCGGTGGCTACCTAGTGGCGATCTCGCTGGCGATCTTTGCCTTCACCACCATCTTGGGCTGGAGCCTGTACGGTGAGCGTTGTGCCGAGTACCTGTTCGGGGTCAAGGTAATCGTACCCTTCCGCGTCCTCTGGATCCTGGCCGTTCCTATAGGTACCGTCATCAGCCTCGACTTCGTCTGGCTGTTGGCCGATACCCTGAATGCGATGATGGCGATTCCCAACCTGATCGCACTGGCACTATTGAGCCCGGTGGTATTCAAGCTGACTCGCGAGTATTTCGAGCGCCGGGCCCAGGCACTCAAAGAAGAACACATCCAGCCTTGAGATTGAGCTAGAAAACTTAACCGTCGGTGGGAGTAACCACTCCCACCCTCGGGTTTTCCGGATAGCCCTCTGCTATAGCCTATCCGAAAGCCCCGAATGGCAATACCAGCAGCAAGATGAACACCAAACTAATTAAAGAACCGGAGAGTGCTATGACTGCATCCAACCAAATCCTGGCCAGAACCCCCCTCTACGACCTACACCTAGAACTGGGTGGAAAAATGGTTCCCTTCGCGGGTTACGAGATGCCGGTTCAGTACCCACTGGGGGTCAAAAAAGAGCATATTCAGACCCGCGAAAGCGCCGGCCTGTTCGATGTCTCGCATATGGGCCAGGTGCTACTTAAGGGCACCCATGCAGCAGCCGCACTGGAGAAGCTGGTACCGGTCGACATCATCGACCTACCTGTTGGCAAGCAACGCTATGCGCTATTCACCAACGAGCAAGGCGGGATCATGGATGACCTGATGGTCAGCAATCTCGGTGACCGGCTATTCGTGGTGGTTAACGCCGCCTGCAAGGAACAGGATATTGCCCATATGCGCGCTAACCTGGGCAGCGACGTTGAGATAGAGGTGTTAGAAGACCGTGCCCTGCTAGCGCTACAAGGCCCCAAGGCCGCCGAGGCACTGGCCCGGATCCAGCCAGACGTCGCCAGCATGGTGTTTATGGATTCACGCGAAATTGTTATCGACGGTGTCGACTGCCTCATCGGCCGGGCTGGCTACACCGGCGAAGATGGCTACGAGATTTCTATCCCTGCCGATAAAGCCCAACAGATCGCTCGGCTGCTACTAGCACAACCTGAAATAGAGGCGATCGGCCTGGGGGCACGCGATTCGCTGCGCCTGGAATCCGGTCTGTGCCTCTATGGCCATGATATCGACCCGACCACCACCCCGGTCGAAGCCGCCCTGCTCTGGGCAATCAGCAAGAATCGCCGGGCCGATGGCGCGCGTGCTGGCGGCTTCCCCGGTGCCGAGATCATTCTTGAGCAGATCCAGACTAAGGCAGTGAGCCGCAAGCGCGTCGGCCTGATCGGCCAGGGTAAAGCACCGATTCGCGAAGGTGCTGAACTGGTTAATGCTCAGGGGGAGAAGGTCGGTGTCGTCACCAGCGGTAGCTTTGGCCCAACCATCGGCGTTCCCGTGGCCATGGGCTATGTCGCCAGCGAGTACGCGGTACTGGAGACCGAAGTGTTCGCACTGGTTCGCGGCAAGCAGCTGCCAATGAACGTCGCCAAGGCTCCCTTTGTAGAGCAGCGTTACTTTAGAGGTTAATGCTTTAGAGGTTAATACTTTCGAGGCAAATACTTTCGAGGTTAATAGCGAAGACTGGGGCTAGCGCTTAGAGGCATAGATTCGAGCCTAAGCGCCGGAGTTACACAGACTCCGGCGTAACGCTGTGCACCTCTAACCTTGAGGCCACGAAAAGGAGTTCCCTAGCTTGAAAAACAGCGGCCTTAATAGACCGGCAACCCCTTTGACCTACCTGAGCCTGGTATCAACCAAGGAGGGCGTGGCGCTGAATGAACATCCGTTGACCGCGTCACTCACGCTGGGACGCCAAGCCGATGACAGCCGGTTATTGATCGCACTGAGCGAGGTGTGCGGCTGCAACCGTCCCATCAGCCCGATACGGATAACGCGTCTGGACGGAGCACTGATTCTCTGGCTGGACGAGCAGGAGTGGCTGGTGCTTCCCCATGCCCATTATGGCTACAATCTGGGACAGGCGCTCGAGCAGAGCTTCGGCGCAACCCTCTGGCTAGACCCCATTCCTGACGGCACCTTCCAAGCTGAATTAACGGCAACGGCATTACTCCGGCTGCAAAACGCCGACAATCAGCCTCTTAATGGTTACGGCGCTAGCCCAAGGCTTCAGTCTGCGGGTAACAGCAGCGTCTGTATCCGCCCCTGGACGCTGATCAGCCGCTACGGCCTGCTAATGAGCAAAGCCGACAAAGCCTGTCTTGAGGATGGGTTACAAGGGCTGCAATCAACACTCAGTCTTTCCTGATACCCACAAAACTCAGCCATCACCCTGATAAGTAAAGCTGCGAACATTAGCGTTGGGAACCGCTGCGAGAGCGCTGGGTTAGTCTAAGGCGTTGGGGCTTGCGGGGGATCGATGTTGATGGTTATTCTGACGCCTCCCTGTTATCGGGATCGGGGGCCCGTGGGGCGTTTCCGGCAGCGTCAACGCCGAAGATAACGGGACTCTATTTTGGCTTTCCTAGACGACAAGAGCCCGGTGCTTGTTGTTGCACGGGCCCGTCTGAAGCAAGTGAACACGAGGACAATTCGGTGCGTAGCCCCAATATGGCGAAGTAAAGGGGCTACGCTAAGGCTTATCGGCCCCGGGTATCATCGCGACTCTTTTCAAGGTACGAACTGTGTTCCATCATCTGTTCCATCATCGATTGCATGGCATCCATACGCGCTTCTAGATTATCAACACGAACGGCGGTTTCTTGCTTTACCGACCCATTTTTCATCTTTTTCATCATACCCATGCCCTGTTGCATGCCCTGCATGTGCTTATGTATCAACTCCATAAGCTTTTCATGATTTTTTTCTGTTTTTATTTCCCCCATAATCTGCTGCAATTCATTTAAATGGGTATCCATTTCTTGCGCATGCTCAGGGCTGTGTGACACCCCCTTCATCGGGCTGGCATGATTTTCACTCGCCAGAGCGGGTGTAGCTATAATCGCAAACAGGACTAAGGCTGATAGCTTTTTTCTCATTATAATTCTCCACTGCGTGGTTCAACCGCGGTTGTTTAGATGAGCAATCTAGCCCATCCAAAATAATTAAGACCCTGCGGTAATAGCTACTGAGGCTATGCTGTAACTATTACCGCTTAGACATTTAGGCTCCGGTAAAGTTAAGACTAAAGCCGAGAAGCAGTTGTGATGTATCCAGATCTTTTTTAGCAGAGTTCTTGAAATCATCCGTTGATTTCCAGTAGGCAGCATGTACGCGGAAGTTATTAACCCCGTCTTTACCGCGATCAGGGTAATACTCAAGGGCTACCGTGTAGGCATTTCGGTCTAAGGGTTTGAAGTTATCATCTGTATTCACATCACCGCCATCAGAAGAACTGGTTTCAAACTTAACCAAAGGCTGGAGTTTTCCACCCATCATGAAAAGACGCGCTTGCAATGCGAGGGTATCATACGACTGATCTTCTTCCCCAATTCTAGATTCAATATCAGCCCGCATATAGTCCGCTTCGAGCTGTACGATATCTTTCGTGAACCGAGTGCCTACAGTAAAGTAGCTGTCGGCCGATGACTTTGCCGTAATAGCGCCGCCTGCAGCTTTTTGTTCTGTTCGAGGGAAGTATACATACGATACGATAGGCTCAAACATACCTTCTGCCAGGTTACCGTACCAGGTTGCTGCATAGCCAAAATCGTCTTGGTTGCTTGTTTCATCACCTGTATTCACTGCAGAAAAGACAAACGATTGACCGTTAAAGCTCGGCATCAGCGCGACACCGGTTCTGTAGAAAGGATTTACATCACAGGTTAGCGAGTACTTATACACATCTTGGCCGCTGTAATCCCCTTCACGGCCACAGACGCCCGCAAAATATTGCTTACCGACTCGAACTTTCAAATTATCAGTAACGGTTCGATCTATATATGCGTAGTTGACACCTGGACCCGTGCTGTCTATGCCGTTACCGGCATCCAGGCTTTTGTCCAAACGGTATCGAACCCGGTAACTGGTTTTATCATTTAGTTGCCCTTTGAAATTCAGGCGCAGGTAGTTAAATTGAAACCTATTCGAATCCTTGTCACCGTTGATATCGGTAGCATCATCCGATTGGTTCGCCTGCGCGTCAGCCCGCATATAAAGGCCAACCTGGTGATTAGGAAACCCAGACTCCGCGAATGACTGTGCGGAAACTAAAGCTATCGTCGAAAATAACACCGATCGAGTAAATGTGAATTTTTTCATCATACAGGGGTCTCTGTTCACAATATTATTTTAAGTTATGTTGGTTAACATAAACCTTGCAGCTGCAATATTTTACCACGAGCGCAGCCTAACCTAAGCGACCTCTAGAAAAAAGAAAAATATCAACCCGTTACAGCAAACAGCAAAAATTTCTAATTGTGGCTTTTTAACAGCATCAATACATAAAATTTATCGACTAAACAGAGGAATACTCTTTAGCGACCCTGATCGCCTGCTCTACGACAGGATCGATCAGCGGACAGCGGGTCTGAATCTTAACCTGAGCCGCTTCGGCGATCTCAGCCAGGGCATAGATATCCAAGATCAACAACTCAGCGCTGGCTCATGTTGTTGGGCAGATAGGTCACGATCTCTGGGAAGATATAGATCAGTACCACCGCAAACAGGATCAATAGGAAGAACGGCAGCGCGGCCTTGGCTACATAGAGAATATCCTTACCGGTCAGTGATTGAATCACGAACAGGTTGAAGCCCACCGGCGGCGTGATCTGAGACATCTCGACCACCAGCACGATATAGATACCGAACCAGAGCAGATCGATGCCGGCCTGTTGCACCATCGGCAAGACCACCGCAACCGTCAGCACCACCACCGAGATACCATCAAGGAAACAACCCAGCGCCACAAACAGGATGGTCAGATAGATCAGCAAGACCCCTGGTGTTAGGGACATCGCCCCGATCCATTCGGCCAGTGCCCGAGGAATACCCAAAAAGCCCATCGCCAGGGTTAGAAAATGCGCCCCCGCCAGAATCATCCCGATCATGCAGGAGCTTTTAACCGCGCCGGTCAGACTCGCAACAAAACTGGTTTTACCCAGCGATCCGGTAACGCCCGCCAGGAACAGCGCCCCGACAACGCCTAGCGCCGCCGCTTCCGTTGGGGTGGTAAAACCACCGTAGATAGAGCCCAGGACAAAACCGATCAAACCCATGATCGGCAACAGCAATCGCAGCGCTTTGATCTTCGCAGCAAAGGACACATGCGACTTATCATGCTTGGGCAGTTCGTCTTTGTTCATCAGCGCCCAAATGACGGTGTAGCCCATAAACAAGGACACCAGCAAGAGCCCGGGCATCGCACCGGCGATAAACAGCCGTCCAATCGATACTTCAGCCGCAACACCGTAAACGATCAGAATGATCGAGGGCGGAATCAACAACCCCAGGGTGCCCGATCCGGCCAGTGTCCCAACCGCCATCTTGTCACTGTAGCCTTGCGCCTTAAGCTCCGGCAGCGTCATCCGCCCAATCGTCGCCGCGGTCGCTGCGGAGGATCCCGATACCGCAGCAAAGATCCCGCAGCTGAGGACATTCACATGCAATAGTTTGCCGGGTAATCCGCTGAGCCAGGGTGACAATCCCTTAAACAGATCTTCGGACAGGCGGGTTCGAAACAGAATTTCCCCCATCCAGATAAACAGCGGCAACGCGGTCAGCGACCAGGAGGTACTCGCGCCCCAGGTCGAGGTCGCAAACAGCAGACCGATCTGGTCATTGCCCGACAGCAGCAACCCCAGCACACCCACCCCAAACAGGGCCAGAGAAACCCAGACACCCAGCGCCAGCATCAGCAGCATGAACACCGCCAGACTGATCGCAATAACGGTCATATCCATTAGATCTCCTCCAGATGAAGCTCAGCTTCACTCGCCTTGTAAGAGGGGGTACGGCGACGTAGGACCGCAATAACATCATCTAAAACCGCAATATTCAAAACGACTATCCCCAATGCCACGGGCACCTGCGGGATCCAGATCGGGACCGAGACATAACCCGAAGAGACCTCTTCGAAGACATAGGACTCCCAAACCATATGCACCGAGTAGAAAGACATAAAACTGGTCAGCAACAGCGCAAAAATAAGCACCAACAACTCCTGAATGTACCTTGATCGCTTGCTCCAGTTCTGAATAACCAGGGTGACACGAATGTGCGAACCGGTTCGAAAAGTATACGCCAGCCCAAAAAAGGTCGCGGCGGCTAACGCGTAACCGGAGAAATCCTCCGCCGAGGGAACGATAAAATCAAACATTCTCCCGACAATCTGCGTCGTAATAATCAATGTAATCAACACGATGCAAAAACCAGAGAGAAGTCCAGATACCAGATAGAGCTTATCTAAGAGAGCACGCATAGTAGCAGCCTTAGGTGATAGGCCCTGCCGAAAAGGCAGGGCCTATTAGGAGTAACAACAGACCAGGGCTTAGCCCAGCGACGGCTTACTTTCGATAGGTGTTCAGAATCGCCTCAACCTCTGGCGCTTCTGCCTTCCATTCCTGAATCATGACCTCACCGATCTTATCCAACTCTGCCATCAGCTCAGTAGACGGCTCGGAAACGACGATCCCTTTTTCAGCCAGGGTTTTGGTATCCTCAAGTGCCTTGCCGCGAACACCGGCCCAGCCTTTCTTCTCTGCACTGGCAGCGGCGGCCAGAATCACCTGCTGGGTGTTCTTATCCAGGCGTTTAAAGGCACGCTTGTTGACGACCACCACATTCTTAGGAATCCAAGCACGGACATCGGTGTAGTGGCTCAGATAATCCCAGGCCTGGCCATTCACGCCGGTAGAGGGTGAGGTGATCATGGCATCGATGATACCGGTACTGAACGCCTGAGGAATCTCAGGCACCTGCACCGTTGTTGGCGCGGTCCCCATCAGATCCGCCAAGCGCGAGGTCGAGGGGCTGTATGCACGCATCTTCTGTCCCTGGATATCAGCCAGGCTATTTATCGGCGCTTTGGAGTACAGACTCTGGGCAGGCCAGGCTACGGTATACAGCAGCAGCATCCCCTCTTTGTCGAGTTGCTTTTCGACCTCAGGTTTAGCGGCCTTCCAGAGTTTCTCTGCACTCTCGTAAGTCGTTGCCAAAAAAGGAATATTATCGTGTTTAAAAACAGGATGGGTATTACCCATAATACCGATAAAGACTTCACCCAGTTGAACCTGGCCGGTTTTAACCGCTCGGGCGATCTCGGGATGCTTAATCAGGGACGCACCGGAATGAACCACGATATCAAGATCACCGGCGGTCTTGCTCTTAATCTCTTCGGCAAACTGATGCGCGATCTGGGTCGGTAGATTCGCATCGCCATAGGGCGTCGGCATATGCCATTGAGCGGCCTGAACCGAGGCTGCAACGAGTGTACCGGCCAGAAAGAGGGAACCCGTGATTTTTTTTAGCATTGGTCGTTTCTCCAATTGTACTGCTTATTGTTAATTATCATTCGCTGCACAGAAGACGAAAAGTCATCTCTAGGTGCAGGCCCTATACTTAGGTTAGATCAGAGACTAGGGGCAGGTTACAGCAAGCAGTAAAAATTTCTAATTATGGTTTTTTAACAGTATCAATACATATTTCTTATCAACTAAACAGAGGAATACTCTTTAGCGACCCTAATTGCCAGCTCGACCACAGGATCGATCAAGGCACAGGAGGACTGCATCGGGTAGGAGGCGGTGAAATCCAGCTTGCTTGGCATCCAGGTTGCGTTGACCTCTTTGAGCCGCCCCTCCGTCAGCTCTTTGCTGATCATCACCCGGGGTAACGTGGAGATGCCGACACCATCCAGAGTCAAGCGATGGCAGGCAGCCAGGGAGCTGGAGGTAAAAAATCGCGGCGGCTGGCCGTCTAGCTGACGGAACCTGTGGCTAATTTCGGCGAAGGGTTTGGTGTTACGGGCGTAGGTAATGATGGGCCACTGGGTCAACTCTTCGGGCGTGAGCAACCGGTCCGGCAAATCAAGCACCGGACTCGCGGCCCAGATCAGAGGGAAGGTGCAGAGCTCTTGATTGGTAATCAAAGGGGCCGAAATAGGCCCCATCAGAAAAGCAATATCGAGCGAGCGGTCCAACAGGCCTGCGCGCAAATTGTTGGTGGTATCAACAGTCAACTCCACATCCAGCTTCGGCATACCGGTATGCAGACCGCTAAACAGTTCGGGTAGCCAGGTATGAACGATAGTTTCCGACACCCCCAGACGCAGAATCCCGGAGAGCGTCTGCGAATTATCGGCGCGCTTGAGCAACTGTTCCGACATCAGGATAACTTTCTCGGCATACGGGAGCAGTTCTTGCCCTTTAGCCGTCAGCGAGACCGGACCTGGCCCACCATCACGCTCAAACAGTTTTACCCCCAACTCGGCCTCGAGGGCGGCAATCCGTGAAGAGATCGCAGGCTGGGTGGTGAATTGGCGCTCGGCGGTTTTTCTGAAACTACCCAGGGTGGCGACCCAGATAAAGGTTTCCAAGCGTTTCAAATTCATCGTTGGCGGCTCCTTAAAGGAAATACATTGTTATCTAATTTACGCTACCGATGAGACAACAAGAACCCAGCTCTTTACAAATAACAACCCGACTTACTGGCAACCCCCTGGGCGGCATTCTGAAATTTCCTCGGTTAAATCTACAAAAACCCAAACCAACCCAGCTGACGCCACCCACCCAACCCGTTATGATTGACGCCAATTTGCTTCTACGTCTTGCCCAAGGATCCTCCGATGTCTCAGTTTGATCATGTATCCATCGTTAAACAGGCCAACGTCTACTTTGATGGTAAAGTCACCAGCCGTGCGGTTCTATTCGCCGACGGTAGCCGTAAAACCTTGGGGATAATGATGCCTGGCGACTACGAGTTCGGCACCGAGCAGGCTGAGCTGATGGAAATTCTGGCGGGTGATCTTGAGATCCTGCTTCCCGGCCAAGACGAATGGCAGACTGTTGTTGCCGGCCAGGCTTTCAATGTTCCGGCTAACGCGGCATTTAAGTTACGGGTAAAACAGCTTACCGATTACTGCTGTTCTTACCTTTAGCCCTCACCTTTAACTATCTCCGGACAACGAGCCATTGCCATGAGTTCACTGAAAGATCAACTACTCAACGCCGGACTGGTAAATAAAAAGCAGGTCCAGCAAGCCAAGAAGCAGAAGCACCAGCAAAAACAGTCGGGCCAGGTTACTGCCGATCAGGAGGCGCGTGCGCGCACTGAGCAGATCAAGGCAGAAAAAATAGCCCGTGATCGAGATCTTAATCGGCAACGACAGGCGGCCGCTGAAGAAAAGGCGATCATTGCGCAGATCCGCCAGCTGATAGAAACCAACCAGGTCGGTCGTGACAACGGCGAGGTGGCCTACAACTTTACCGATGGTTCCAAGATCAAACGCCTGTATCTAACCGAGCTACTGATCAACCAGCTAAGTAACGGCATGCTGGCGATCGTAAAGCAGGATGAAGGTTACGCACTGGTCCCTGGCAAGGTCGCCGAGCGTATCGCTCAGCGCGATCCGGGTATGGTTCTGGTACGGCATACACCGACGCAGAAAACGGATGAAGAAGATCCCTATGCGGACTTCCAGATCCCTGACGATCTGATGTGGTAATGATGCAGAGCTGTCAACGGAGCGTCCCTTGTACCTGACCCTGACCGACTTGGCCTGGTTTGTCGTCCTAGGCACGGCTGCCTATATTTGGTGGCACGGCCGGGGGCTAAAAGACAAGGCTCTGACGGTGGTCAAGCGCTACTGCGACGAACAGCAACTACAGCTGCTTGATGAGGGACTGGTGCTGGACAAGGTCCGAATCGCCAGAGGAGAGTTTGGTCTATTCTGCCTAAGGCGTCGGTACCGATTTGAATTCTCATCCACCGGTGACGAACGTTACTACGGGACACTGGATCTGCTAGGAAAGCGGATCCAGTCGATCAAACTGGATCCGCATCGGATGCCGCTTTAAGCAGCGCCGATCAGTGACTGCAGCCTTCACCATGGACATGGCCGTGTTCCAGCTCATCTTCATTCGGCTCGCGCACCTCAACCACCTCAACCTTAAAGCTCAGCGCCTGACCCGCTAGCGGGTGGTTGCCGTCAACGGTGACATTCTCAGCATCCACCGAAGTCACAACCACGGAGACAGGACCGCCAGCGGTACTGGCTTCAAAACGCATACCCACAGCAATCTCTTCTACGCCGTCAAAAGCATCGCGAGGAACCGTCTGGACCATTTCTTCGACGACCGGACCATAGGCCTCTTCTGCGGCTACCTGAACCTC
>CAXBEA010000096.1:0-15738 GCA_963974645.1 uncultured Neptunomonas sp.
CAGCTTATCGCGCGTAAAAGTGGTTGGGCAGAACGTCTTAGAATGACCGGTTACTGCGCACCTTACCCAACTCCGCAACGTCTTTGATGCTTTCCCAGATATAGTTGTCTGCATTTTGCTCCATCTGGCTCATGATCTGAGAATAAACTTCATCGATACGAGAGCGGATCTGGTCGCCTGAAAATTGATAGACGGGATCAACAGACACCACATTTCCACCTCGTTGAGTAAGTTCCGCGTTGAAGCACGCCGGACCATCGCCACAACCAAGGAGGCGCTTTTGTAAATCGTCTTCCGATAGGGCGAAAATGGACCGGTATTCCTCGAACGAACGTCCCCATGGGACAACACTATCCAGCTTCACTGCCTGACTCTCCTTTATGACGTGTAACGCCTCAAACACCGGTTTATGAATGTTGGCGTTTTTTTGAGTGTTTTTTCAAAAAAAATGACAGCATTTAAAAATCCGAGTGCTTTGACTTGTTACACGTTGCTTCAAAACGGAATGTCATCATCAAACTCAGTTACTGCCTGCTGCTCTTCCACTACGGGAGTAGCTACTTCTGGCGGAAGAAATACAGGGGGCCGATGTACTGCCCTGTATATTCTTCTGAATTCATCCCTGTCGTTCACCTTCATCAAAACTGGGTTTTCACAACTAGAACCTCTACCAAAAAATACTGCATGACGCTCTTTTACTGAAGATAACGATTGAGCATAATCCCGACCAATATAGTTACCTAGAAAATCCTTGCCAGTATCATCAAACGTGCGCATAGCAAATATGGTATTGCATTGATTGAGAATGGTTTTCGTAACGTTAGCCGTTCTTTGGGTAATAAGAAGGCAACCTAAACCAAACTTCCTGCCTTGCAAAATAGCCCTCGCTGTTCCGCTAGTAGCGTGTTTGTCACCTTCTGCGACAACAGAATTCCATTCAGGAACTAGAGAGTGAGCCTCTTCATAAACCAAGCAAACCCTCGCGTTATCCGACATTTCGGAAGACAGAATATCTAGTACAGTCTCCGAAACAATTTTTGTAATCTCTACAGGCGTAACACTAAATAGGGCAGCACCGCGCCGCCACTGACCAGCAGCTTGAAAACTACCAGGTGCACGATCTTGACGTGTAGCTACAAACTCCGCTGGGTTATATATTTTTAGGAGACGTCCATCTGTATTGTGAATAAATTCATTTAGATCATCAAAAAATGCATTCTTTAAATTAGGTAGGCTACCGCCTTGCTCCGGGTTTTCCTGCCACGCGTCCCGATCGCTTTCGGTTGCTATTCTTAGCCTTGCAAGGCATACCTCTTCATGGGGTGCACTATAGTAATCTGATAACTCTGTTGAATACTGATTCGTTAGATCAAGGCATACGACTTTTATGCCTTCCGACATCATTCTTTCTAGTAACTCAATGGCGAGCATAGACTTGCCTACACCGAGAATGCCAAGGATCGCAGTATTGTGTGTTACTAAATGATTAATATTGCCGATTTTTACTTGGTAATTACTATTAGGGAAATGTCCTATTGTGTCAGGTTCGATAACATAGTTTTCTTGGGCTTCAAGATATACAGGCTCATTTATGTTAGGGAGCCAACTAAATTGAGTAAACTTTCTGCGCTCTTCGTTCCAAATTCCTACTTGTTGAGCTTGAGCACGTAAATAACCATAAGTATTCTTTTGGTGAACAACCTCTTCCTTGGTCAAGCCTCCAACAATTTGATACAGAATTTTTTGATTTTGAACGGTGACCGTGACAAGTCGACCCTCCTCCACATTAGAGTTGTCAACAACCTCAAAATAAAGCCTCTCTATTGAGGAGTCAGGTGCAACAATCCCCACCACATGACCTTCTTGTGCTAAATCTATATTTTCTGTAGCACAAATTTCTTGGAGGTAGTCATCTTCGATTATGGCTGCAGTATCATTTGATACAATTGATTCAAGCTCTTTGTAACGACCCGATGGAAGGCTTGCAATTTCAACTGATCGGATCAGGATGCCATTATCTCGACCAACAAAATCAAGCGTAAGTACTAATTTAGAATTGAAGTGTTTATCTTTGACGTAAACGATCTTTTTAAGTGGTAAATCGTTGCCTTTAACTTGACGAAGAAGAATTATATTTGGCTGCTGATAAGCAGCAATTTCTGCAAAACCAGCCACGCACAGTCCAATTTTGGTTGTTTTTCGGAGTCTATTGAATGTTTTAACTACTACATCACCTGCCGACATAGCGACGGTAAGTATTATTGCTATAGATATTAATATTAGTTCGTTGGGTTTGCCTATGTGATAGGCATACATTGCAAAAATTATTATCGGAGTATAGATGACTTGAGGCTTAGCAAAGACCTCAAGAAATATTCGAATCTTATTTGATATTTCTTGTACCTTTTCACTTCCCCAGTTATTCAAAATAATGGCTAGTAAAGCACTAGCAAGAACTGTTGCAGACAAAGCAGAAACTGCAAAAAAAGAAAATTTAGTCTCTACAGGCCATGCTCCCCAGTTATTTACAAGCATTAATGATACAAATGCAGGAACCGCATATGAAATTGCATCAACGGGCTTAACGTAAAACGGGGTGACGATTTTTGAACCAACAAGAACGCTTAATAAAGCAGTATAAAACCAGAAACCACTATCTCCAACAGGTGGATAGAAGTTACCGAATGCAAAAAAGCATATAATTAAAAGTAGTAGAAGGTCTATCCCTAGTGATACGACCCTTTCTTTTTGGGAAAACCTGTTCATCTGTTATATCCATATTTTAGTTGATGCTTCATAGCGTGATTGACGTGTAGCGCCCGCATTTGCGGCTGGTTTGGAGCGCAGCGGAAAACCAGTCCGACAACATGCGCTTGTTAGAATTTTTACTTGATGCCAACTTCATTCTCAAAACGATGTGTTAGCACCTTAAGAACAATTTCTTTAACTTTAGAAAGTTGATCTGAAAGTTCCTGTTTATCAATTCGTCGACCATGAACCAAGGCACTTCTGAAGTCGTAAACCTTGAGAGCACTTTTCGCTAAGTCAGAAGCAATTTCACTATCACCTATCTCAGCTATCTTAAAAACGTAATTTCTTATTCTTCTTCTAATAGAATCTTCTTTTCTAAAGAGCAATTCCTTAGATAATGATTCTAAAGACAAGTAATCATCACTATCCTTGTTTAATTTATGCAGCTCTTCATCAGCTTCCTTTTTCCACTTGTCGATGAGATGTAATACATTATCGGTCCTCTTCGTCGGCATGGCTATGGTTTCAAGAGCCATCACGAGAGTTAAGAATTTCGCCCTTGGGGTCGCCTCCAAAAAGTGGCCAGAATATAGCTCAAGCGCAGAACGAAACTTTTCGTCATTATCTACATTTTCTGCAGTCTTAAACTCTGTTATTTTTGCAAATAACTCTAAGAGTTTTTCTGACGACTGAGATAGCGTTAAAGTAACATCTCCACCTGTTATTTTTCTTATATTTTTCTCTGAAAGATAAATTGCTGGTCGAGCACCATCAATTAGTGCATCGACAGGCTCTTCAATCTCCATATTGAAGCTTTTGGATAAGTTTGCCCTTGCTACTTCGGGGTCTTCTGTGTATTTAACGCTTTGTAGTTCGAATTCCGAAAGAAATGAAAGACCTGTATTTAAGGTGACGTATTTAAGTCCAGAATCGATTTTTTCATAGAAATCCTTAGCGCTCTCCTCTGATTCAAAGCCCTCAATATGTAGGCAATGGTATCCAGACTCTTTTGCCAATGACATCCTTAGACTACCCACTACCAACGTTTCACCATATTCAGTCAAATCTTGTCCTGCTGGCAACCGGAATGGAAATCGAATTTTGAACATCTAGGCTTGGACCTCCTGAATTCTAACGATTAGCTTACGAGTCAGTCCTGCGCTTTTAGCAGGGCTGATCTCGTATAGCGGCTTGTTGTTGTGCGCCGACCGCGCCAAACCTTCCAGGCAGGGAAAGTAATCAGATTGAGTGTCACTGAAGTGGATCGCAATGAAGAGTCCTTTCTATCGCTTAAATCGCAGAAAAAAACTGTCTATATCGGCTGTCGGCCTTGCCGTGAACTGTTCGCGGCGTCGCTCAAACTCGTTTGAACGCTCCGTTAACGGTTCACGGTAACATGAATCGAAACATCCGGATATTGGTCATTTTCTGACTTTTACTCGGTATGAAAAACTTTCAGCCTCTGCCTTGTCCGTCATGCTAAAACAAACTTAAAACCAAGCTATCTTGTTGAATAGTAACGATTAGGCGTCATCTGCAACATTTTAATACTAAGCCGGCTCGTTTTGTCGTATTCACACCATGAATAAGAGCAGAGTAAGCGGTTGAATATGAAGTGTAATTTAAGACCACCTGCCATTCTCCTCCGATGAAAACGAGCCAGCGCATATAACTTGAGTGGATGGCACGGTATCTCCATTCCACTTTTCCTTAAGAATTTGATAGTGCTACATTATTACACAAGATTCCAGTGCAAAAACGCGCCTGCGGACTCGGCATAACGAGCCACTTTTCTCCGGCACCCTCAATAGACTGTATAAGCGGCCATAAAATCAGGCAGTCGAGATCAGCAGCTTGATGACCGGTTTGTCTTAGCAATTGTCATAAACGGTTACCTATCAAGGGTCCGCATTGGGGCCAGGGGACTAACCCGCTACCGCGGTAATGGGTGCGCCCAAACCGGATATTCGTGATCCGATGAAACCTCAGAGGTGGTAATTCTGGCCCTGTGCCCCCTGGATAGCTAAAACTCAATCCATATGCATTTCATATAGCCGGTAATGACGACTACATCTTTACCGCCTCTTCGGGCTCGAACCAATGTTGAGTACGATTAACCAAGGCAACTAGCGATAGCATCACCGGCACCTCAACCAAGACACCCACAACCGTCGCCAGCGCGGCTCCAGAGTGGAGCCCAAACAGAGAGATGGCTACTGCTACCGCTAACTCGAAGAAATTAGACGTCCCGATCAGACACGCGGGGGCGGCTATATTATGCGGCAGTCGCCAGGCTTTGGCCCAGTAATAGGCGATGGCAAAAATACCGTAGGTCTGAATCAGTAAGGGTATCGCAATCAGCAGGATAGTCTGGGGCTGGGTCAAGATAGTTTCGGCTTGAAAGCCAAACAATAACACCACCGTTGCCAACAAGCCGATGACCGACCAGGGTTTTAGCGTATCCACAAAATCCTTAAGGCCAGTTTCACCGGCGCGTTTTAGTAACCGGTGCCGGGTCAGGATACCAGCAATCAGCGGCAGTACTACATACAGCCCAGTCGAGAGCAACAGGGTTTCCCAGGGCACTTGCACATCACTGATTCCCAACAGAAAGGCGGCTATGGGTGCAAAGGCGAACACCATAATTATATCGTTTACCGACACTTGAACCAGGGTGTAGCTGGGATCACCTTTCGTTAGCTGACTCCAGACAAACACCATTGCAGTACAGGGTGCGACGCCAAGAAGAATCATACCGGCTATGTATTCACTGGCGGACTGTGGATCTACCCAGTCAGCAAAAAAGACCCTAAAAAAAATCCAAGCAAGCCCTGCCATCGTAAATGGCTTGATCAGCCAGTTAATAACGAGCGTCAGCACCAAACCCTTGGGACGTTTTCCGACATTCTTTATCGCAGTAAAATCGATCTGAATCATCATCGGGTAGATCATCACCCAGATAAGCAGCGCCACGACCAAATTGACGTGTGCGTATTCCAGCTTGGCTACCAGCGCAAAGAGGCTGGGAAAGGTGTTACCGATCGATACGCCGATAAGAATCCCCAGACCGACCCAGACCGATAAATAGCGTTCGAACAATCCCATCAAATAGCCCCTCTGATTTTAGTTAGCAGCGATAGGAGCGACTCAGCAACCTGACTCCCAGGCCCGCCAACTTCAAAATTTCCAATTACCCTATTTTAGTTCGAACACTGTTTATTATTAAAGCTGTACTCAGCGATTTTGTATCACTCGCCGAGCCAATAACGGTGGATTTTCGTACAAAAAAAATCTTGACCTGTAGTGAGTTGTGGAATACTCGAGCGCAACCTATATCGACCTATACTTTCATTCTTGATCCAAATCAGGGATAGATATCTAAAGACTCTGTTGTATAGTTATAAACGTCACTGATTGGCGTATAACTGATGGTGTCTAACCCTAATCCTGCAACAATCTGCAGTAAGGAATCGCGATGAATATCAAGATCAATAACCGTCAAGGTAAAGTATCTCCCGCAATCCAGGCCAAGATCGAAGCCTGGCTGGAAGCCAGCCAGGATCGATTTGGCGAAATCAGCACCGCACTGGTGATCATTGAGCCGTCTGAACACCAAGATGAAGTAGAGGCCACCTTGCATATCAAAGGCAAGGATCTGTTTGCCAAAGCATCCGGCGAGAACCTTTATGTTGCCATCGATGCGTTAAGCGATAAAATCGATCGACAACTGGCCAAGATTAAAGAAAAAAATACCCATAAAAAAGGCACACCCAAACCACCCGTAATAGAGGACGAGGCATTAATCGAGGCAGAGCCCTCTTAACCGCCATAAGCCCTCATAAACCCCTGCCCTGTTGCAGGGGTTTATATTTTTGCCCTCTAAGTGCTCAAGATAATCCTTGCTATCAATAACTTAACAATTATACAAAGCACCAAACCAAGTTGAACTGAACTCAGCAGCAGTAGTCATAATAACTCAGCTATGCTAAGTCCATAATCAATGAAAGGATTTTTATGCCACGGCTTGATCAACAAACTACTCGCGGGATCGCGCTGATCAAACTGCTACTGATTATCGGTGCACTGCTGCTGGTGTCGGGTGTGGGTTATCTACTGCTGGGAGAAAACTTACTTGATTCAATCTCTCCATCACAGCAGAAGACGCCAGCCTCTGCTCAAACAACGACAGATTCGGCTGCACCTGCACTGCCGCCCAGCCCTGATCTGACTCAGCTGGCCGCCGTGGTATCCTCGTTAGCAGGTTCAAAGCCTTCAGTAGCTACCGCATTGCGCCCTGAACCTGTAGTAAACAAACAGCCCATCAAGCTGGCATTAATCCCAGCTCAATCGCTGCCCGATCTAGACAACAGCGACTCGCTGTTCCGTGCCGCACTGTCACAACTAGATCCAACCCAGCAACTCATCGGCTGGCTGATTGATGAGGAGATGATCCGCAAACTGGTCGTCACTATCGATAATATGGCTGAAGGCAGAGTGCCGCGTAAACACAGCCTGCTACGACCCTTAAAGGACCGTTTCCGGGCATCCGAAAAGGGTGATCAGATCTGGCTGGATGGCTATAACTACAGCCGTTACAACCCCTATGTTGAACTACTGAGTTCGCTCGACAGCCAAGATCTGGTTGATCTCTACCGCCGCTACTATCCCCAGATGCAGCAGGCGTATGCGGAACTGGGCTATCCAGGTAAACGATTCCATGACCGGGTCTTGCTGGCGCTTGAGCATCTGCAGCAGAGTCCGGTCTTTTCACGCGCACTGGCATTGGCGCAACCCTCGGTGATGTACACCTTCGCCGATCCTGAATTGGAGCAACTGTCCCCGGTGCATAAGCAGATGCTGCGACTGGGACCCGTGAATGCCCGTAGAGTGCTAGATGTGGTCAGCGTGCTGCGCGCGGAACTTTTGCAACTGCAGCATGAGTAATGCAGAACCTGAGTTGGATAAGTAAGATTCATTAGCCGCCGGTTCTGCAATTCTCTATCCTTAACACTGAAACTTACCCTAATAACAATAACAATGGAGACTAGCGATGGATGCTCGTATCCCTTTTTGTGGCTATCAATCCTGCGTACAACCGGATTGGATCGATTTTAATGGTCACATGAACGTGGCTTATTATGTTTTAGCCTTTGATCAGGCCACCGATGTATTTAACGCCAACCTCGGTATTGGTCCTGAATATACCCGCGATACTCGCTTGTCGATGTTTGTCGTGGATATGAATGTTACCTACAAGCGAGAGCTAAAAGAGGGGACCCAGATTAACTGCACCACTCAGCTGCTCGAGTTTGATGCTAAAAAATTACGCATTTACCATCAGATGTTCAATGCCACCGAGGGCTACCTCGCCGCTACCAATGAAATCATCATGGTCCATGTCGACTTGCAGACGGGGCGAAGCTGCCCGTTTTCGGAACACAGCTTGAGCCGATTACAAACGATGGCGCGCCAGCATCAAAGCCTTACTATCCCAGACGGCGCAGGGCGATCATTGTCTTTCTAAATTAACAGACGACCAAACACCTGTCCGGCAAGAGCGATGTTGTAGCCTGTGCAACCGCTCTTGTCCTTTCGCTCGCCCGCGCACTATCTCAGAGAGTGTCGACGGCTAGTCAAATCAGCCGCCACCATCCATACTCTAAGGTATGGCTGGCAGATACAGCAACCTGCCCGTATTATTGTCGACACTGAATCAGCACGAAGTTGATTGGGGATAGCAATGAATCTGGTGGCGCTCCGCTGTGCCAACCTATTAACCCTGAATCTATAGAGGCAAGGATGAATTCAAAACTCAAGCGCGAGGCCTGGGTTCAAGAGGCGATGTCGGCGCTGGCAGAGGGTGGTATTTCTAGCGTCAAGGTCGAGGTGCTGGCAAAAAAACTCAACGTCACCAAAGGTAGTTTCTACTGGCATTTTAAAAACCGGCCTGAGCTTTTGACCCAAATTTTAGAGTTTTGGCGTGACGGGCGTATTCAGACTATCCGTCGCCAAGTGGCGAGCGATCAACCTGCCTCGGCGGTACTGGCTGAACTGTTGCGGCTGTATACCGATCGTTCCAATCCTCGCGGCAATGCTATCGAACTGGCCGTAAGAGACTGGGCACGTAGCGATAGCCAGGCTGCCGCTGTGGTCGCACTGGTGGATGAGCAACGCCTAGCTTCGGTAGCCAGCCTGTATCAGCAGCTGACGGCGTCTGACGATGAAGCGCAGGCTCGCGCTTATCTTTTTTACAGCTACATCTTTGGCAGCAGTCTACTCAACACCTCTTCGGCAGAGCTGGCTGATGAGACCCACTTGCGTAAGCTTTGTGCCACGTTACTGATTCGATAAGATAGCGCTGAATAGGTGGAAAAAGGAGAGTGCGGATGGGGCCAGACCTATTCTAGCCTGTGGCCTATGTCTGGGAGTTATTGTCGGGGGCGTGAAACAGGTGCAGTGGCTGCTGATATAGCCATTTAACTGCTTGTAGTCGCAACAAAGGGGCGCGACTCGATTGCAACGCCCCTTGCCAAAATATACCGATCAAGCAATTAAGCTTAGAACTGCATCTCTGGTACATGCTCTGGCACGACTAACTCACCGGCGGTCTTGGCAATAATCTCCTCAACCGATACCCCCGGCGCTCTTTCACGAAGCCAAAACTTGCCGTCGGCAATTTCGATAAAGGCCAGGTCGGTGACGACCTTCTTGATACAGCCAGCCCCCGTCAGCGGCAGACTGCACTTGGTCAGCAACTTTGACTCGCCATCTTTGCTGGCATGGGTCATGGTGACGATAATATTGTCGGCACCGGCAACCAGATCCATCGCGCCGCCCATCCCCTTGATCAGTTTTCCGGGAATCAAGTAAGAAGCGATATTACCTTCAACATCCACCTCAAAGGCACCCAGCACAGTCAGATCCACATGGCCGCCACGAATCATTGCGAAAGACTCCGCCGAGGAGAAGATCGACGCGCCCGTTGCTGCGGTCACAGTCTGCTTCCCGGCATTGATCATATCTGCATCGACGGTTTCTTCGGTCGGGAAGGGCCCCATCCCCAGCAGCCCGTTCTCCGACTGCAGCATCACCTCGATCCCTTTGGGGACGTAGTTAGCCACCAGGGTCGGAATGCCAATTCCCAGATTCACATAGAAGCCATCTTGCAGTTCCCGAGCCACCCGACGGGCCAGTTGTTCACGCGTTAAAGCCATGGCTTAACCCTCCCCTTCGGTGCGTACGGTGCGCTGTTCAATACGTTTTTCAAAAGTGCCTACGATCAGCCGATCGACATAGATACCTGGGGTGTGGATCTGCGACGGATCCAGCTCACCGGGCTCGACGATCTCTTCCACTTCCATCACGGTGATCTTGCCAGCCGTAGCGGCCATCGGGTTGAAGTTCATCGCGGTATGGCGATAGATGGCGTTGCCGTAGCGATCAGCCTTCCAGGCTTTGACGATGGCAAAATCACCCTTGATCGACTCTTCCAGAATATACATCCGGCCGTCATATTCCTTGACCTCTTTGCCTTCACCCACTTCGGTACCGTAACCGGTCGCGGTGTAAAAAGCAGGGATGCCAGCACCACCCGCACGCATCTTCTCGGCCAACGTCCCCTGGGGGGTCAATTCGACTTCAAGCCGTCCATCGAGCAACTGCTCCATAAACAGTTTGTTCTCGCCCACATAGGAGGAGACCATCTTCTTGACCTGCTGATCTTCCAGCAGCACACCCAGACCAAAGCCATCAACACCGGCATTGTTGGAGACGACCGTCAGTCCCTTGGTACCCTTACGCTTAATCTCATTGATAAGATTTTCAGGGATACCGCAGAGACCAAAGCCGCCTGCGATCAGGGTCATGCCGTCTTCGAGGCCTGCCATCGCCTCTTCGTAACTATTTACCACCTTGTCAAAACCGGACATTCGCGGTGCTCCTGTTGTTTTTGTTAATTAACGCGGGGTTAACCCTGAGGTTAAGGCTTAGCCAGGCAATTCATCCTAGCAGGTGTTTAGCCACTCAGGCGCTGAAGCTGAAAATATCAGACGCCTAGCATCGGACAACTGCTATGATTTAACAAATTTAAAAATACGAATAATTTATTTAAAAAATTTATGAACGTATCGATCAAGCAACTTCGCGCTTTTATCGCTGTCGCCCAGACCCTCAGTTTTACCGAGGCCTGCACCCAGGTCCACCTATCCCAGCCAGCGCTGAGCATTGCGATTAAAAACATGGAGGAGGCGGTGGGGGGAAGCCTGCTGATCCGCTCCACCCGTATCCTCTCGCTGACGCCTGAGGGGGTGCAGTTTCTACCCGTCGCTCAGCGTCTGCTGGCCGATTGGGACGGTGCCTTTAACGACCTGCATGAACTCTTTGCGCTGCAGCGTGGCCAACTCAGCGTCGCCGCGATGCCCTCCTTTGCTAGCCATCAACTCCCGGCCGTATTGGCCCGCTACCGGCAGCGTTACCCGGCCGTCAACATCCGGGTACAGGATGTGGTGGCTGAGGAGGTTGTCGAGATGGTCCGCAGCGGACGGGTCGAGCTCGGCGTAGTCTTTGAGCTAGAAACCGATCCTGAGCTGCTGTTTACCCCGCTGTTTGAGGATCCCTTTATTGCGGTGTTGCCGCCAGAGCATCCTTTACTGCAGCATCAGCAACTCAACTGGTCGATGATCGCCGAGTCCCCCTTTCTGACCCTGCAACCGCCCTCGATGATCCGCCAGCTGATTCTGGACAGGATGACGGAGCACGGCATCAAGCTGAAGATAGAGTTTGAATCACACCAACTGGTAACCATTATTCGGATGGTGGTCTGTGGCCTGGGGATCAGCGTGGTACCGGCGCTTTGTATTCCCCAGATCGAACAACAGGGCGCCGAATGGCGGCCGCTGCTTGAGCCCGAAGTCCGGCGCACGGTCGGCATCTATACCCGTAAGCGCTACCCGCTCTCAAAAGCTGCCGAAGCGATGGTCGCTTCGTTGAAGCAGGTAATTAAAGGCGTCGCCACCTCATAGCAAGGCCGCTGGCCAGCACCGAGGCTATCAGGATTGACGATGGTCATTATCAACCAACTAACAGAGCTATCCTGTTGTGATTCAATTTGAGAAAACCCTGCTCGACTTTGTTATTAGCGGAAAAATAGCTGATCAAGATCAATGCTTACTGCGCCTATTCAGCATCTAATCGAAGCCATGTCTTAGTTTTTACTTTGCTGACAAATACAGCTGATTTAATCAACTGTGATATTAACACCCTAACCCGAGGAGCCATCTTTAACCGGTCAGTAGAACCCCTACCGGTTTGGGTGGAGATACGATGAGTAACGCACTGATCATTCTGCTGGCTTACGGCTTCTATCTAATCGTGGTTGGATTAATCGTAGTACTGTCCTGGTATGCCGAAAAGTTGGATCCAAGCTACGAACCCCCGCCCTCGCTGTGGGATGAGTTTTTTCCAACCCAAAGACAACGGCGCATAAAAAGTCGCACTGAAAAAAGACGCAGGATCAAAGCCGGGTTCATCCGGCACTGTTAAATTAAAGCGTTTCAGCGGAGTGGTTTGAGCCCAAAATCCGCCGACCCTCATCCGGCAGGCCTGTCTGCAACAGCTTAGGATTTCGCGGATAGTAACGTTCGGGCTGTCGGTCGATGTGGCTAAAGAAACGGGTGTCTTTGTAAGGCATCTTCATAAAGCCAGCGACCCCCAGCCCCCGTATCTGGGGTATCGCCGCCATAATCTGCTGCAAACAAGCGGCGAACTCGGCCTCCTGATCGGGGTTGAGCAGCTTGAACTGACTGTGGATTTTAAGATGCAGGTCCATACTCTCGAAGATGATCAATCCGGTGTGATGAAGCCGATTCAGCAGTTTGATGCTGGCAATAATTGAGTCCGGCAACTCAAGATTTTCTTCAGGATCGCGGCCATCTTCAAAATAGGAGTGCAGCCGGCTCTTGTCCTCAAGGTCAGGTACCGTCGCCACTTCGTAGGGGATACGCTGCGCGGGCGCCGGGATAAATTCCTGCTCGCTGTTTTCGCGCTCGACATGCAGAGTGCAGCGGGCGTCAAAGAGGCAACTCTTGAAGATCCCCTTGCGGTATACAGAGCGCGCCAGATTAACCAGATTGTTGACGGTCGCCACAAAGGCTTCGCGCTGCGCGCTGTTGTAAAGATTAAGACTGGAGTCGATATAGACACCTTCGGCTTCCCAGCGTACCGCCAGCCCGCCCACCACCGGAAATTTACCCAAACGGCTCACGGCTGCCAAAAAGGCTTTTTCAGTTTCACCCATCCCCTGAAGGAAATTCTTATAGTAGCGATCGAACTGGACATCATCGATATCCAGATAATGATGCTCGACCCCCTCCTCCTTCAAAAACGCCTTCCGTGAACTGTACACCACCGAATCCATGACCCGCGTCTGCGGCTGCACCCACACTGGAACTAGGGGCTGGAGTGCAACCTGAGGAAGATCGATCAGCATCAATCGATTGATTGATGCCATGTTGCGCAGCCAATAATCGCCGGCTTGATGTCGCACCTTGGGATCTGTATCGAGAAGACGCTCCAGCACCCGCGCCAGCTCCTGCGGCAACCCGAGCGAGGTTGGCGGTATCGCCTGATGACCGAAACGACTCGACTGCCCCGAAGCAAGCGCATAGAGGGTTCCCGCAGCCCCCTGCTCGTCAAATCGGGGGGTAGAAAGGCCGCCATTGAGCTGTTCATCGCCGATAAAATAAACATCCCCCAAACGGGCGTTGCTGTGCTGGAGATCGTCCGACATCAACTCCATCACATTCACGCTGACGTGTTGATTATTTTCATCGAGCTGGGCAAACACCGAGGAGCCCCAATCGATCAGCCCTATATTCTCGGTGGTTGGATCAAAGACGATATTCGAGGGCTTGATATCACCGTGCACCAGCGGCCGTTGGGCGCGCACCGACGCGCCGCGCAGAGCCCGCAGGATATCAGCCAGCTGCGCCGCTATATGCACCAGCAGCCGGGGCGACAAGGGGCCACGCTGCAGCGACAGTTTTTCCAGGTCCAGCCCGGGCACCCGCTCCATCACCATAATCGCCTGGCGCCCGATGCGCTGAAACTCAATCAGTTTGGGTACCCGGGGATGATCGACCTGGGCGAGCAGAAAAGCCTCCTCTTCCAGGCGATCCTGCACATGCTGCGGCAGAGTGATACGGGAAAACTTGAATACCAGCTGCCGCCCTTGACGATCAACACCGCCAAACACAAAGCCAAAGGCGCCTTTACCGATCATCTCGATATCGCGATAGCCGAGATGCTCCAGCTGCTCCTGGCAGAGTCGGAACCAGTCCTTGAGTTTGCGCGCATCATTCTGACTGAGCAGATAGATCGACTGCTCTTCGGGGATATAAAACTGCTGCAGGTTGGGTTTATCCATAACCGTCATCTAAACCAATAAACACAAGGGGAGCAAGCCCCTTGCGCCTCTGAAAGCTCCGAAAGGTAGGATCTGTGGGTCGGCAGCTGAAGGCTCCTGCAACAACAGCACTTCCCACATCCCTGTGGGTCGGCAGCTGAAGGCTCCTGCAACAACAGCACTTCCCACATATATGGACCCACCCCGTTTGCAAGACATTTGAACCTCTTTAAAACCTAGTCATTGCACCCATATATCCGGCCTGTTTATGGAGAGCTATTGCCTCCTGGCCCTGATGAATATCTGCGCCCACTCTCCTCATCATCCCTACGGCCTTGCAGCCAATGTGCGGAAAAGGTTTTTAGCGGGCCGGTCTGACCTGTTTTAACATCAGTTCGATCTGTCTTAGCAACCTTTGGGCAGGCAACTCCGTTAATCGACTCTATCTCCCTGGTAGTTCTCTTGATCTAACTTGCAGGTTGATAGCGCTCACCCTTGGCGATAATGACCCAGGCGATCCGTGCCAGCTTGTTGGCTACCGCCACACAGGCTCTGTTGTGCCCCCTACGCTCGATGAGCGCTTGAGCCCAGCGACTAAAACGATCAGTTTTCGTCGCCACGTATCGCAGTACCGCTCGCGCACCATGAATAAATAACGTCCGTAGATAGGTATTACCGCGCTTGCTGATACCCAAGAGCGTATCTTTGCCGCCGCTGGAGTGCTGCCGTGGCACTAACCCCAACCAGGCTGAGAAATGTCTGCCATTGACAAAATCATGACCATTTCCCGCCGCTGCAAAAACAGCCGTTGCTGTCAGCGGGCCTATTCCAGGGGTCTCCTGCAACCGCTGGCAGGGTTCAAGAGACTTGTTCAGTGCTTGAACTTTTTGCTCGCACCGCTTGAGTTTGATCTCCAACTCTATCAACTCATCATAGAGCGTGGCGAAGGACTCTCTGGCTAATACGCTTAGATCGTTCTCAGCGTCTTCTAAAATACGAGGCAGTTCATGGCGGACGGCTGCAACTCCTCTGTTTATGACGATTCCATACTCAGCCAGTAGCCCTCGGATTTGATTCACTAGCGCCGTACGGCCTTTGATTTGGCGCTCACGCAGTCGATGGATCATCTGGACATCCTGCTGCGCTACTGATTTGATCGGTACGAAGCGCATTGTTGGGCGCTGTGCGGCTTCGGCGATACCCTCGGCATCGTTATAATCATTCTTATTCCCCTTCACAAAGGGTTTTACATACTGCGGGGCAATCAGCTTGACGTCATGGCCTTGGGCCTTTAGAAGACGCGCCCAGTAATGGGCGCCGCCGCAGGCCTCCATGGCAATCACACAGGGCTCTAACAGGCAGAAGTAAGCGGCAACCTCTTGGCGTTTCAGGACCTTCTTACGAACCAGCGTTCCTTCTCTGTTGACGGCAAATAGATGAAAGACCGACTTTGCGATATCCAACCCAATTAGACTAATATTCATGATGACTCACCCCTTTTTAGATGCGTTGTTCACACATCCATCTTGGCTCACAGAAGCCGCCCCAGAAAGGGGTGGGTCCATTTCATTATCCCTGTGGGTCGG
>CAXBEA010000097.1:0-15519 GCA_963974645.1 uncultured Neptunomonas sp.
CTGAGGAATGATCGAATAAAACCAGTACGGATGATCGGATTGGCCAGAATACCCAGCATCAAGCTGGCGATAACGTATTACGCAAGATCGGCCAGTTAATCCAGGATAATATCCGAAAGTCTGATTTTCCTGCGCGCTATGGAGGTGATGAGTTCACAATTATTTTACCCGATACGGATATCGAACCAGCGACCGGTATAGCGGAAAAGCTGCGCAATGCGATGCACCAAGGCCTTTCTTTAAAGGAGCAAAGCATAACGTTGAGCATCGGTTTATGTTGTACCCGTGATCAGCCTGTCTTATCTGCTACTGAGCTGATTCGCCAAGCCGATACGGCGTTATATCAGGCGAAAACATCGGGAAAAAATAAAGTCGTGTCCAGTGCATAGGGAACCTGCGAACAAGTCCCTTGCGCCTCTGGCTTTCAGAGCGATTGGAGATCAAGGCAGCGATTACAGACAGACTGGTTGTCTGGCGAAAATCGCTAACACCGAGATCCGGTCGCTCTGAAAGCCCCGCAGAGAACACACTAGACTTATTCGCAGGTTCCCTAGTTCATCTCCGCAAATTACTTACACGTTCGTAGTCTTCAGGTCTGCTAAGCGTCGATATAAATGAGGCCATCTATGACTGATGAAGACACCACTAGCAAAGATACAACTATCCAGCTCTCCGGGAAGAGGCTTTCCCCGGGGATGGGGAGCGGCAAGGCCTTTCTACACAGGGATGTTCTTGATCGGCTGGATGAATTTTACGATATAGAGGATTTGGAGGTCGAAGGTGAGCTACAGAGATATACCTTGGCCGTTGCGAAGGTGTCTGATGATCTGAAAGCCCTGGCGAGTCAAGTTAGCAATGAGATGGACGAAGATCTCTCCAATGTGTTCCTTGCGCACATTGCTATTTTGCAGGATCCCAGCCTGAAGGCCGAAGTTGAACAGGAGATAAGAGCAGAACTGGTCAGCGCCGGTACGGGAGTGAAGAGCGTTTTTCGGCGTTGGGAGCTTAGATTCCTGCGGATGGAAGCGGAGGTAGCCAGACAGAAAGCCGACGATGTGCATGACTTGGCGCGACGGTTAGTTTATTCACTTGCTGGCGTTCGTGGTCACGCATTGGAGGAGATTCCCGATGGTAGCGTTCTGGTAGCCACTCGTCTGCTGCCGTCTGATACGATATACCTAGCCCGCCGGAACGTCTCGGCAGCGCTGTTGGAATTTGGAGGCATAGGTTCTCACGCTGCCTTGTTTGCTCGTGAAATAGGCCTGCCCTGCGTTGCTGGATTTCCTGAACTTTTGCAAAGGGTATCGGCGGAGGCAAGCATCTTGGTTGATGCAGATGCTGGCGAAGCTATTATCAATCCAGACCAGCAGCAGAAAGATGCCTTTCACGCCAAAGATAAACAGCAACAGAAGACCAGGAAGAAAGCCCTTGCATGCGCCGCTGAACCCGCCGTGACACAGGATGGCACGGTTATACCGGTTTTCGCGAATGTTGCCAGTGCAGTGGACACCCAACAAGCAATCGATAGCGGGGCAGATGGCGTTGGGCTATACCGCGTTGAACAGGCATTTTTGGGAATGCAGGAACCACCTGATGCCGCGACATTGCTGAATGTAGTCCGAGAGACCCTGGAGCCCGCGAGGGGCCTGCCTGTCTATGTGCGCTTGCTGGACGTCGGGGCGGATAAACCACTTCCTTTTATGGGGTCGTTTAGAGAGGTCAACCCTGCTTTGGGCCTGCGTGGCATCCGTTTTCTTCAAGCGTACCCAGATCTTTTGAAAACCCAACTGGAGGTGCTTTTAATTCTGTCCTCAGAGTTCAATCTGCATATCCTCGTACCGATGGTCACCGTGCCGCAAGACATGCAATTCGTGAGGGAATGGTTACAGGAGCTCGCCTCGCAATCCAAAATCTCCCCTGTGCCAAAACTGGGTGCCATGATCGAGACGCCAGGAGCTGCCCTTTCTTTGCGCCACATCGCTCAATACGCCGATTTTGTGAGCTTCGGTACCAACGACCTGACGCAATACACGTTCGCCGCAGACCGGGAGAATGCAGCAGTGGAGCGCTTTTTTGATGACACTCACGAGGCCATTTTTAGACTTCTCGAGATCGCGCACCTTGACGTACCTGACATTCCTTTTTCGGTTTGCGGGGAGTTAGCCGGCCGTTCAGAGTATGTTGCGAAGCTGCTGCAATGTGGAGTGAACACGCTCAGTGTTGCGCCGCCCCTGATTCCAGCCGTCAAAGAGGCTATTCGTCAATGTAGGGGGATTACGGCGTAGCTGCATGTAGGCAGTGTTGGTTATGAGAAGGAGGATACTACACCCCCTCCGGAGGGGTAGAAAGTTGTAATTTGTTATAAATATGCGTTATTTTAATCTTCTCTTGCTTGGCGACAAAGGCTAAATTGGCTCATGACCACAACGAAACAAGCAACTGACCGGCACAAACCTACCGGCAATGACGATTCTGAAACGACCTTAAGGCTAGATCCCACCCTCAAACCATTGCTTGAGTGGGCCGCTTCGACAGGTTTATTAACTGAATTTCAAGTGATCGTTACGGCACTCCGCTTACAGTTCCCCGAACAACCCAAGCGTATCCCTGTGTGGGGTAGCAGCGCAATCAAGTTTTTCCGCCGATTCCTCCAAACCCAGCTTCCTACTTTACATAGCACCACATTGGCTGAGTGGAGTGATAACCCAGTTTGCCAAGACATCCTCCGGTTCTTATCCGGCTTAACACAGCTTTCCTCACTTGATGCAGTTTCCGCACTCAAGGATAAGCCAGTTGATGTAATCCTCCGTGGCCGCCTAACTGACCAGTACCTTCTGGCTTTAATTATCAGCGACCAGGGGCATTGTGATGATAGTGACCTGAAACTTTGGAGGCAGCGGCTTCGGCTTTGGGTTGTAGTACAGGCGATCTCGCTCGTTGAAAAGCACAACGAGTCACTCGACGGAAACATCCAAACAATCGCCCGATTTTTGACTATCGAGTATTCGTCTATTCACCAACTGCCTGACAAGCAACACAGTGCTGAACGCTGGGCCCTCATCAATAGGCTGTTTTATCGTATACAAAGCGAACTTGAATGGCATAGCCCTCCTGACTTTAAACGCTTTAATGCAGCCCTTAGGACGGCAGCGATGCAGTTGGCCGCCGACGAATCAGACAAGGCCTCCAAGAGTTTTTTACTCGCCATTGTTGGAGCATCCCTTGGCGAGCGAAAGCCTATTCGCTCAGGAAAGGTAGCGGTAGCACCTTTCCCATTTTCGATTGATGTTCCTGAGCCTCGTCCTATAAACCCATTTCACGACAAACTGTTCTGGATTCCACCTGCAAACGCTCCAGTCGGTGATGGTCTAGCGGAAGAGGAAGAAGGCCTCGTCGCCGTAGATGTATCAAATCATATTTCCATGTCTAAGCAACGGCTTGCCACCCGGTCTGTATTGATTCAGTCTGCGGAGCAGTCGCATTACCTGCCTTGGGATTGGGAAAGGCTGTTACCAAATGAGCTACCGACCTTTCAGGGCTGGCTTGAGTCGACGCATGCTTCCGGACAACTAGCGGAGCGAGTAGGAGGTTTTCTCGCTTGGATCGCCATCCATACTGCTAGGAGCATGGTTCAGACTGCGCGCATCCTTATTTCTCAAACACCTAGTGACGAATGGCGACTCTGCCCTCACAAGCTTAGTTTGATACGTAATGCGCCTTATAGGGTCAATTCATGGCAACCCTCCCCGGAGCAACGAGAATTCTTAGCGTCTTACGCAAATGAAGTGCATCTGCATATACCAGAAACGTATCACTCGTCCCTGAAGGCATTGCTCGGGACATTTCCGAAAAACGAGTCTTGTATCGCTGAACATTGGGAGCTGCTATCTAAGATGCCCCTTGAAAAGTGGTTCGAAGAACAAATGACCGGCCCTCTTGCTCGAATCAAGCAGCGAATGACAGCACAAGTCTTACCGCAACACATCTATGAACAGACAGGGAATACTAATCAATCGCGGCTGTATAGCATTCATCCTAATTCTGCGGTGCCTGGCGCCTGTGCCTATACAACGATAGACCTAGGCACTTTAAGAGCAGCTACTAATGTTTCATTCTGTGCTCCAGGAAATCCCCACGATGGCATCGTCGTCTTTGGAAGCAAACTGGACCCTCTTGAACGACACCTTCATGCGTCTGTAGCGGCGTTACGCGAGAAAGTAGAATCTCTTCGTAGCGAATCTCCGGTCGCATTTCACAATGCGTTTGTTACTTATACTGTGCTAGCTATACACGCTGCCACCGGAGCGCGTCCTATCCGTGATCCTTATGAGCGCCTTAGCCATTTCAATTGGGAGAATGGATTCGTCTACGTGGATGACAAGCATGACCGCCAATCCCACCAAGGCAGATTATGCCCGCTTCCAGCCAGTCTATCAGAGCACTTACAAACCCAATATTTGGCGCACCTCCGCTATCTTGCCACAGCATTCGAAGCAATAGGCTCACCGCTGGCTGATCAAATCAATGCGCTTCTTGCCCCCCAAACTGAACAGACCCTGCCGTTTTTCTTCTATTTGAACGAACAGTTCCAATGGAGAAGTGTTGCAGGCGAGTCTATGGATGCACTGGAGCTTTGGAAGAGTCACCTCCCTCACAACCTTTTTCGTCATCGATTAATTAAGCGCTTATCTGAACAAAGGGTAGATCCCGAGGTTATTGACGGCTTGGCGGGACACTCTGAGCGGGGCGTTGCCAGTTATGGTGACTATTCGATTCGCTGCTGGTCAACAGACATGGACTCAATTAGAAGGGACATTGAAGCTACCTATAACAGCCTAGAATTCAATTCGATTAGCTCTTGGTATTCGCAGCCGACACTCGAGCCGCATCAAAGCCATGCGGCGCAAAAGCCTCAGCCGTACGGTTCACACGCGCGAGTGATTCAACGACGCCTCTCAGATCGCTCTGCAAGACGATCCGCAAAGGACGATATCAAGATATTACTTAAAAAACACCTCGGCGCTGACAAAGAGACGGCGAATGTCAGCGACATCTCAGATGAGGCACTTGACGCCTTAATCAACGCAATGGTTTTCACTGATAAACATACACCTCACCCTAAAGCATCCGTCCGATATTCATATCTTTTGCGTTGGATTGAGTCACAAGAGTTCAAGCGTCAGTCATTATTGAAGGTGAAAACGCGATACCTACACCACACCCCTGAAACCTCACCCTTTTGGGAGTCCATCCCTAACACGTTGCCTACCTGGCATGCGCTTCAAGACGCTGCGAATCAACTAGCTAAAAGCTGGAACGGTAATTTTTCGCCAACATATCTCTCCAAGAAAGACAGTCTTGTTGTAGGGGCCGCTCTATTGGTTATCGAAAACCGTCTTTGTTACCGGCAACTACTGTCCGACTTAATGCGTAACTGCCATGCGCGGCTATTGTACGTCGAAGGTGAAAGCTATCTAGAATACGAAGAAAAACTCGATATAAACAATCTAACAACGCCCGTTCAGAGGCATCACGTCAGCCTCACTGCTGCCGCACTTCTTGCCCGTGGGCTCTCATCAAAGTACTCCTTTAAGGAAAGCTCAAGCTCTGTTCCGGAGCTACTGATCCCCCTCGTGGATTTGCTGCACTCTAAGTCGAACCTAAAAGACAATAAAACGACAACTTTCTTCTCTGCACTTTGTCATGTCGTAGACGGCGCCAATAGGGTTGAATTACCAGGAATGCTTTCAGCCACCTTGAGCGGTCGTGTACTGTCAACCTGCTTCAATTTATGCGATTGGATTCGAGTTCGATCAGGACAGAAAGTTAATGTAAAACAAAACGCTGAATCCTCTACAGATCCGCAGGATGAAATTGAGAAACTAATAAATAGCCAAGTTTCTAAGTTTCGGGCCAGCCCTCTGGCTGATTCTGACGAAGCGAGTCTTGAGTCGAACGCTCGTCAATTCAGCGCAGCGATTCGCAAAATCCTGAGCGGATATTCACCCGGGCGATCCGACGGCTGCACAAGAGCCATCCGTGATATTTGTGGTCAGTGGCAAACCCGGGTTAGCGCAACCATGCTTCTGCTCGGCGAGTGGATAGCCCATCGAATAGAAGAAGGGTGTCTGAACTCTAGTGCGAGCCTTGCTCGAAATACCGTCGAGCAATATTTTTCAGAGCTGGATGGGCCCTTTTGCGGTTTGGCTTATGACCAAGACCTCTTAGCATTTGAACCGGAGGAGGTCACCACCTTCTATGCGGGCATTATTGACTCCAAAGATCGATCGCCAAAGTCTCTCAAGTATCTATGTGACCGCCTGGTCAATTTTCATGAATGGGCTGCTACTAGAGGAGTAGCCCATCCTCATTGGTCCGAACTCGACTTGCCGGAAGCTAGCCGCTCGGTATCACCTGGGATCATTCTGGAGCATGAATACCTTAAAGCTCTTCATTTTATACTCAAAGGGCTAGACATAGAGGACGATGAATTCCAGCTTCAGCTCGCTTTTGTTCTGTTGTGCTGTTACCGGTTTGGTCTGCGTGTGTCAGAAGCAGCAGGAATGCAATTACGGGACTGGCACGATCACACTGGTGATGGCAGCATCGTGGTGTATGTACGAGTAAATGCTTTCAGAGGGCTGAAGTCCGACAATTCCCGACGTGCGGTACCATTGCTTTTCGAACTCTCGCAGATTGAGCTCCAGATAATAAACCGCATCAAAGGTCAGGCATTAACAGACTCGCACCTACGTGAAACTACCCACTTAGTCAGTAATGGCATCGACGGCCGCCCATCACCACTGATCCCTCTTGTTAGTGCAACTCTGATCAATATCCTGCGCGCTGTAACTGGAAATGACACCACGGTGCTCCACCACTGTCGTCACTCCTTCCACTGTTTTTGTGCAGCCGTCCTGTTTGATATTCGAACCCCGTTCACCGAAATGCTAGTGCCAAAAACGGTGGACTGGGCCGTGTTACGTCGCAGGGTACTTGGCCAATATTCATTACCGTCACGCAGAAGCTCGATGGCGCTTGCTCGCTTAATGGGCCACGCACACCCTCGGACTGGTATGGTTCACTACAATCATCTTATGGCTGAATGGGCCGACAGCTTGGCCCAACTATCGGAGGGTGGGCAGTACTCCATCCACAAAAAATGTCTGCATCCGATGGATTTACCGATAAAAGGAGATCTGGACGAGCGGCTGCTCTTAGCAATGGGGCCTTCACTTGAGACTCCAACTATGGAACTGGCATTAAGAGCGTTAAAGCTGATGGCGCATGGTAAGCGCAAGGAACAGGTTGCAGAGATGCTCTGGCTTCCTGATGAGTTTATGGAGAAACTGTCGCAATGTGTCGAAAAGGTGGGCACTAGGATGAAATACAACAAGACCAAATACAAACCTGCAAATAAATGGGCTCACTCAAAAACAGATTACCTCTGCCAGATTAAACCGCCAAGTTGGAAGGCCCTGTTTCGTCATGAGCGCAACAGGAAGCACTCTGAACCTGCCGAGAGCCCTGTTCGACTTGAGGAGCTGCCACACATGATAGGAGAAAACCGGCAAATCCTGCTCAAAACTGAATCGAGTTTCAAATTGCTTAGAGCTGTGTTGGATTACTTTGAAATTGAAGAGGAATCGATCAAGCTCTACCAACGCCGTAGCAAAGCCGAAATAGCTGCTTACGCAAAACAATACGGCTTTGAACCGATCAAAGCACTTCACGAAAAGTCTCGGAAGCAGGCAGAAGACCCTAGTATCGATATGCCAGTGTTCTGTTTTGATCCACTAAACCCCAGTGGAGACAGTGACGATCCCTCATATTCTTACTGTGCACTACAAATCAAAAAAAATTCTGTGCTTCCACTTCGATCAAGCTTTGATATTACCGCTGTACTTATTGCTTACGTCGCTGTTGTAGGGTTTGCTTAACCCTCTTCCGAGGGGGCTTGAGCCTTACTGACAAGGTCACTACCTCGCTCTAAGCGTTTAAATTCGAACTGTCTTTTTTTTTCATACGGGTTAACGGAGGACTTGATAACAACTTTATACAAATCCTCCGTACTAAATGCTCGGTAGAGCGTATAGAAATGCTCCTCGGCCTTGAAGGGAATTTGTGTAGGCTTTAGCCGACCACGATCATCCAGTTTAAGAATCGTTATGACAGGAGGAACTTTCGAAAGCGCTAAAATCGAGGACTCAATGACGAAATCATGTTCAGGACCTGGAGGTTCCGGGGAAGCTTCAAAAGCCATCTTCCCCAGCGCTATCAACGGTGCATCAGCTTCAACTGAATAAGCCAATGCCGTTTGGATATGACTTGCCTCCTGCCTGTGTTTAAGCGTTAGTTGCTCAGCCAGGGCGTCAGCCCAGTCAGGAAGAGAGTCTTGATACTCTTTTGATACGATATTTTTATACGATTTAGCGAGGTAAACGATGGCGAATTGTTTGATTTTATCAACATGAGCATTGGTCAATCCGTAACCACCCGCATATATATCGACTGCCGGAGAGAACGCCTCATCTTCGAGTTCGGATAAAATCTGATCCTTTCTTATTTTGACTCTAGCGGAAGAAAAATATCGTTTAGAGAAGTCGCTCAACACATCGACGGTTTCCTTCGCACTGCGTTTACCGTCAGCTATCGCTTTCTCAAGCACCGTGATGGGTATTTTCCCCTCTTGCCGCTTCGAACTGTACTCTGCCCCACACCCTATCTGTAAGACAAAGTACTCCTTCCATTCACTGTGGGTGCCATCAACTTCGACGTCCAGGTTGTCTTGATTCATTGTATCGGTCATACAGGGGCCTGTGGTTTAAGCTATTTGAAGCTCTCGCTGGCAGTTGATTAGTAGCAACTGACCAACCGTAACCCTACCCTGACCGGGAATTTTTTTTATGCCGAAACATAGGGTATTTCGAGGGGGTTTCGACATAACTGTGAAATTAGCGGTCTTTTTTGTGATAAATGGCAATCTAATTTAGAAATATCAATCACGATAGCCATTTCGTGGTGAACCTAAACTTGGCTGGATAAATAGTTGAGAACTTGCTTGATGCCACTTCCATCTTCTTCTGACAGCATGACCTCGAGTGCACTACGTCCTGCAAAAACAGGATGGCTATTGGGCTTGCGTACCCAGCCATAAACGGATTTGGGAGAAGAAAATAGCGACCTTAAGCAGCCGTGAATGTTCAGCAGCATGGAGGCTCGTTCCATTATCTCGAAAGTCGTCAAGGGTTGGTTCTGTAGGTTTTCGAGGTCCAATAAATCAGCCTCAGTGACTCCCAGCAAGGCGCTGTTTTCACTCAGAGAGCAACCCCATTTTTCGAGGACTTTTAGTGCTGCTCTAAGGGCGGCTCCCATCTGTTTCGTTGTGAGCCGTGCCAAATCACTCGTATCAGTGTCGATCACCGGTTTGCCGGTCGTCATATACCGGTTCATATAAATGGCTACAGTTGAAATTCCCCCCCCGCCGAATTAGCTCCGCGGGGTTGGGCGGTAACCCTGAATTTGAGGCGTGTAACCATGCCGCCGAACCTTCATGAGAACCAAAAAACCTCAACAGCCCCAGGCTTACATCGATCAGAGCCAGAGGAGGGCAATGAGAAAGTTCGGCCACATTCAATCGTAGAAACTCACAGGCTCGCTTGAATGCCTTGATTACCACCTGAGACTGGATTATCTCGGTGCCTTCACAACCCGTACTCTCCCATTCGTTCGGTAGTAATTGGGCTAAGCCCTCATCTCTAGTAAGCTCATCAAGTATCTCCGATTTGATCGGTGTATGAGCTAGCATCCCTTTTGCCGCACCTGTTTGTTCTTGTTGGCTCGCTTGGTTGTTGTGCCAGACTAACTTCATCACAGCGATGCCTCGTCCGCGGCCACGTAATAGCCGCCACCAAAGTTGGCGATTCATCGCCTTATTCCGACGATGGCGTTGCCGTTGAGCCTGTCTTTTCATCTTATTCCCCTGTGATAGACAGTACATCTCGATTTCGTAGGATGGTCTCTCCAACGGCTTGAGAATAGTCGGAAGGTATGCCGCTTCTTTGGATATCCCCTCGCCCAACGAGTTGATAGGTCGAGCCGCTGGCTGATATGCACGACATAGATTGAAAGTCAAAACCAACAAGTAGGGATGTCATCATTGCGCTTCCACTTGGAAACCGTTCAGCTTTGTCGTCGACGACTTGTCCCGTCAAAACTGCAGGCATTAGCCCAGGCCTTAATTCGGAAAAAGCGACACGGTCACGATCCGATAGTGGTGCAATATGGATCGCCCAGTTAGTAAGAATGCTCGTATATGTATAGCCAGCCTTTTCTTGTCTTGTGCTCATCTCTTACACCTGTGCTATTTCTCATGGATGCAGGTTAACCCCGATCACTAATCGGCCAAGAGCCGACATCCACACAAACTCTACAGCGGCTAGAAATAAAAAAACGGCCGAAACATAGGTTTTCAGAAGGGGGTTTTGAATTTTGAAAGCCCTAAACCGACCTAATGCCTTGATTCTTCTATCAATCGAATATCCAGTCCTGTGAAAATGTATAAAAAGATCTTTTTAATCAATCAGTTATTATAATTACTCTAGTAAATACTTACCTATAATACCAATAAGAAATAACTACCACGGTCCCCAGTGGGAGGGCACCGATTATGAAACACCCACTCAGACAAGCAGCATCTACAAGACCCCGTGGGCGGGTTTATTTCCAGCGATCATCGGGTGAGATAACTACCGTCATTGCTGACGCACATCGTGAAGGTGGCAGCCCGGAATGGGCGTATGGTGGAAAGGTTTTTCCGACCCAAACAGCTTTAGCGGAGAGTCTTGGCATTACTCAGGATCTGCTCTCCGCCGCTATTATTCGTTCTTCCGACCAGTGCCTAGATGCCATCATCGATACTCTGCTGGAGAAGCAAAAGCGCATCGAAGAGATTAGCGATGTTGCCCCATCCTTGCGTGACGCAATCATCAAAAATCCGAGTCAATCGGTAGAATATCTCGCTAGTCGGTACGCTCTTAATCGTGAAACCGTTCGTAACAGAATAAAAGACCTTTACGCGTTAGGCGTAATCAGTGTACTTCCTAAATCCAACACCAATGCGATGCAGATCCGTGTTTTCGGCAAGACCTTCGCATCAGAGCTTGAGTTGGCTCGAGAATATCGAATTCCCTACTCCAGGTTGACCGATCGATATCACAAAGAAACGAAAAAAACGCGAAGTAAAGGTATCCCGTTCGACGAAGAGAAGGCTTGGGAATACGCGATAACACTCGGTCCCGATCAGCGCAACCGCAAGCCACTGACTGATACGAGCGGCAAACACTGGTCATCTCAGCGAAAAGCCGCACACCACCACAATGTGTCTTTCAAGACGCTTAATAATCGACTCTCATTCCTCGGCTGGAGGATTGAAGCTGCACTTACTCCGATAGGTCGGGTAAAAGAGCCTGTACGTTCCCACGAAACCTACTATCTGTACTGGTATATTCACAAAAGCACTGGGAAGGCATATTTCGGGATAACGATCGACGTGCAAAAGCGCCACAATTCACACCTCTCCGCAGCCTCACGGCGGAAATACTCAACCAATAGTTTCGATGAGGCGTTGGCTCTCGAAGGAGAGGGTGCATTCGATGGTCCGCACTACGTGCAACTGCCTTCGCCTGCTGCAATGATGCAGGCTGAGCGGAAAGCCATCAAAAAAACAGCAAATAGCTATAACAAAAACTCTGGAGGTGCCTGGAATTCAGGGCTGGGTCGAATGGTTGAGATGGACGACTTGGAGTTTTCGTCGGTAGCGTCGTTCGCTCGTCACTGCGGCGTCACCGAACCGGTAATGCGAAGCCGCTTGACTGTACTCGATTGGACGCCTAAGCAGGCCGCTGGAATTGAGCCACGCCCCCAAACTACGCAGCCAATCCCAACCAGTTTCAACGGGGAAAAGTATCCATCTCATTCAGCCGCGGAGCGAGACCATGATCTAGCACCCGGAGCGATCCGCAAGCAACGTGAGCTCGGACACTCAGATGCACAAATCTTGGGTGAAGAGCCTATTGACCGCAGTTACCTGTGGGAAAACAAGTTAATGGGTGCGCGAAAATGCCGATTTAAAGGCGTCGATTACAAATCTGTTAAACAGGCGTGTAAGGACCTAAAATTCTGTCTAAACAAAATCTACCGTTTGATACGCAAAGAGAATCTGTCGATAGAGGCAGCCCTTCAACAAGGCTACGATGACCGCATCAAAATTGACACTTACGCAAAGCGAGGATTCAAATTCTCCATCCAAAATGTTGATCGAATTGTTGAGATCGACGGGGCTCCCTATGAAACGCTAAAACAGCTCAACGCATTCTTGGGCGCAGAAGTTCCATATCATGTGGTTCGATACAACTGGGAGAAGAATCCAGAAGTTATCATTAAGATGCACCGCGACCGGCTACATGAGCTGAATACCGCTTGAGGTAGTCCTTTTCCATTCAAGCTCTAGTCGTTGCTTCTAACAACTGATGAAGAGAGCAGAGATGAAAGTGCCCAAACGCCTCATCAAACCTCATCCCGCTATTTTGGCTGCTCGCCAACACTACCGACCGCCGTACCATCAACATGATGTGACGCTGTGGCTGCCTCGACATGCAACGGAGGCCGCAGCGCTCGATGTCTCGAAGGGTCAGTTTCACCGAGGCCTCTGTATCCTCAATGCGCTCCTCAAAGCCTGCGCTAAACATGGCTGGCCGACGAGTACCGAGTGGCAGATCCGCACCTACGTCAATACCGTGACCGTAGAGGCTCACCCGCTAACGTTCCGGTTGCGTGAACGATGCCGCCAGGTTGTGCGGAAACTCACCGATGGGGATAGAGATGATCTCAAACGCGGCCGGTCGGTTTATCACGCCAAGGTGCTGCAGCCTACCGGGTTACTCAACCTGACGATCAAACCGGCAGCGGGTTCAGGGCCTCACGGTTGGGAAGACTCACCGGACGTGCCGATGGAGGATCAATTAGACGAATTTTTTCCGGCGCTGCAACGCACCGCCGCGGCACTGGCGGCCCGCCGTGGCCGATTGGCGCGTGAGCAAGCGCAGCGCGATCACGAGCAGGCACTCACTGACGCATTGAAGCAGCACCAGGAAGCCTGGAAATTCCGCGCAGATCAGCTCTGGACCGAGGTGGGCACGTGGCACCAGGCGGAGCGCGGGCGGGGGTATCTCCAGGCCGCACGTCGGCAGCTACTGGCCAATGGGCCGCCCACGTCCGCCCAGGATGCATGGCTGGCTTGGGCAACGCAGGTGATTACAGCGGCCGATCCGTTGACCGCCATTGCAGAGCGTGATGTCAGGCCCTGGGACGACGACCACCCGATCAACATGTTGCTGCAACAACGTGCGCTATCCGGTGAGGTCGAGGGGGCGATTCGGTGGCCGTTTGTGCGTGAAGACGTTGAACGTTATGTCGAAATGACCGGGCCGGGAGCGGTGAATGAGGACGACTGCGCCTAATTCCGTGTTACGTTAAACCCTCACCCCCAGCACCACGCGCCTGCCTTCCCCTATCATCTAGACTGAACTCCCAGTCTTTAAAAACGGGAGCCCAATCATGGATCGACAGACAAAATCCGTGCCTGAATCAACGTTGACCACGCTGGTCGAGAGCGGTGCCATTCACACCGCGTATGTAGTTGAAGACGAGACCGCCGATCTCTACGTAGTCTTGAGCTGCGCAAACATCGACTACCGCCTGGAAAAGAAACGCGGCGGAGAGCGGCGATTCAAATCCCTGGATGCCGCCGCCAACTGTCTGCGCGACCTGGGCATGACCCGGCTGCGGGTGCGCCTCAAAGAGTTCCGGCAGGGGCGACAGCCGATCCTGGACTGATTGCGTCTCGCTGACGGGTGCCGCACCCTCGAGTTCGTTATAACAGCAAACGTTCACTGATTTTGACACACCCGTGGCGCAGCCCTTGTGACGGGAGTGGCGTGGAAAATGACCGCCAGACGCACAGGCCGACCCTCATGGCGAGGGCTGAGAATGACACGTTCACGACAAAACGGTCGCATTCCAGATCCCTCACCATTCGGGCACATAGTGGGCAAGGTCTATGTCATATAATAGACTGGGCTACCTTGTAGAGAACCCAACTGAGCTCTATTCAAGCAATAGGGTGAGCGCAACAACATAGGAATATCGTGCAACATGACGTACGAAACAATTGCAAAGGAATGCGAAAAACTGAGTTACCGAGATAAATTTCGTCTGGCTCAGCTATTGATTCAACAGGCTAGAAAAGAGGAAGAGAAGGAGCACTCAGAGAAAGTGGAGCCTAAGCTTTCCCCCAAACCCGATCATGTTAGCTATGTCACACAGCGTCTACTCAAACTTAAACCGGTCAAAAAATCATCCCTATCAAACGCTATATCCGCCATATTTCAGTCTCAAGGGGGGATATCGGAAGCTGAAAAAGAGAAATTGATTTCAGAGCTTCAGAAAAACAAAACGATAATTATTGGTGAGACCGGACGTGTTTCATACGCGCAAGCGACGCCTGTTTTTTCAAGTCATGATGATCTCCCGATCTATTATTGCGTCGATGACCTCCCAGGCGCTCATATCCCTGCCACTCGACTGACCACTATTCTTGAACGACTTCAGAAAGCTCTACCGCTCGGCAGTCTCGCGTTAACCTATCTAGAAAAACAAGGGCTACGGGCTTTGCATCGCCATGCTAATGGCGACTCAACCGCTGATGAATTTCGCGAGGCCGCCAAAGCGGAACAGCACCAGCGTATGCGTGAAGCAGAGGTGTTGAAGCTTAAAAGAGTAATCGAGCAGAGGGAGCGAGAGGCGGCTAGGCAAGCTCAGATGAAGCAGGTGCAAGAGAAAGCTAAAGCCGCGCGCCTAGCACTTGAGCGAGACCCTAAGCACATCGCAAAGATTAAGAATCAAAAGCTTCGAGCCAGTTACGAGCTTGATCTTTTTATTAAACAGGATTGTTTCGCCACTCTTATGGATTGTTCTGCGACGCGTCGATGCGGGTGAGCGTCTATCCGATAAAGACATCCTTTGGCTATCAACTGACGGTGAGGACTACTATAGCGATCGGTTGAAATCAGCTTATCACTGTATAGAAGCTGAGTTCTGCGCTAACCAGTTCAAGAAAAGCCAAGACCCTTGGATGGCGGTGAATGCTAGCAGCCACTACAGAAAAGGCGACAAGTCAGCCGTAGCCGATAAGCTACTCAGTGCTATTGATATCGAAAAGAAGAAATCACCCAAGATCAAATCCGCATTCTTCACGACACACGGAGGTGTGAAACGAGATCTACAGCAAAAGGATGAAGCACTCAGGTTGGGTGAAAAAGCTCATCTTTTAATGAGCAAGGATTTTCGTCCCTGTACCCTTCTTGGTGCGGTATATATGGAGACGGGGCGTTACGATCTTGGGCAAGAATGGTACAGGGACGAAAATCCTTGCTCATTAAAAGATGAGCTTTTTCACCC
>CAXBEA010000098.1:0-15144 GCA_963974645.1 uncultured Neptunomonas sp.
TTGGAGACGTTTCGTTACAAGATTAATTCTAGATCGCAGGTTTAGTTTTTGCAAATTACAGCGTAAAAATTACTTAGCGGCTGCTTTAGCGATCCGCACCCAGCACTAAGAGCCTCGCTATAAAAGGTCGGCTATCAGGCTGGGCTATCAGGCTGGACTATCAGAGTGCCGCGATCTTGTCGCACTGCTCCTGTAATTTCTTAGTAGCGCTCTTCGCTTCGTCGAGCTTGGCGCGCTCCTTGGCAACTACTTCATCAGGCGCTTTATCGACAAACTTAGGGTTGCCCAGTTTCGCCTCGACCTGCGCAATCACTTTAGCCAGTTTATCCAGCTCTTTTTGTAGTCTGCCTAGTTCGGCATCCTTGTCGATGAGTCCCGCCATCGGAACCAGTACTTGCATCTCGCCGACCAATGAGGTCGCCGAGAGCGGCGCTTCGGTGCCTGCTTCGAGCCACTGCGCAGAGGCGAGGTTGGCCATCTTGATCAGGAAGGGACGATTGCTTTCTAGGCGTGCCTGATCGTTATGGCTGCCGTTGGCGAAGAGTACGTTGATCTGTTTGGCGGGGGAGATGTTCATCTCGCCGCGGATGTTGCGGATACCCAGGATTGCCCCTTTGAGCCACTCTATATCCGCCTCAGCCTGAGGGTCTATCTTGTCGATTTCTGCCAGCGGGTAGGGTTGGTGCATGATCGTATCACCCGATTTTCCTGCCAGAGGTGCAACCCGCTGCCAGATCTCTTCGGTGATAAAGGGCATAAACGGATGCGCTAACCGCAGCGAGGTTTCCAGTACCCGAACCAGGGTGCGACGGGTGCCCCGAAGTTGCGCCTCGCTGGCCGTTTCATCCCAGAGTACCGGCTTGGACAGCTCCAAATACCAGTCGCAGTATTCGTTCCAGATAAACTCGAACAGATACTGAGCGGCCTGATCAAAGCGGAACTCGCTCATCGCTTTTTCAATCTGCTGCTCGGTCTGCTGCAGCCGTGAAACGATCCAGCGATCGGCCTGGGTCAGTTCGATCTCACCGCCGTTCTGGCCGCAATCTTTGGCTGCAATGGCGTTGCCTTGCTCGTCTTGTACTTCGGCATTCATCAGCACGTAGCGGGCGGCGTTCCAGATCTTGTTGCAGAAGTTGCGGTACCCTTCGATCCGGCCCATATCAAACTTGATGTCGCGACCGGTAGAAGCCAGCGAGCAGAAGGTAAAGCGCAGTGCGTCGGTGCCGTAGGAGGCGATCCCTTCGGGGAACTCGTTGCGGGTCTGCTTGGCAATCTTGGCGGCGAGTTTGGGCTGCATCATGTTGGCGGTGCGCTTTTCAACCAGCGCGTCCAGGGTAATGCCATCGATCAGATCCAGCGGATCGAGGACGTTGCCCTTGGACTTGGACATCTTGTGCCCCAGTGAATCCCGTACCAGCCCGTGTACATAGACGTGCTTGAAGGGGACCTGGGGGGTGCCGTCGTCGTTTTTGATGAAGTGCATCGACATCATGATCATCCGCGCCACCCAGAAGAAGATGATGTCGAAGCCGGTCACCAGCACATCGGTGGCGTGGAAGGTCTTGAGCAGATTCTCGTCCTTGGGCCAGTCGAGGGTGGAGAAGGTCCAGAGTGCCGAGCTGAACCAGGTATCGAGCACATCTTCGTCCTGGCGCAGCGAGATCTCACTGCCGAGACTGTGTTCACGCCGCACTTCGGCTTCGTCACGGCCCACGTAGACCTTGCCCGAATCGTCGTACCAGGCCGGGATGCGGTGGCCCCACCAGAGTTGGCGGGAGATACACCAGTCCTGGATATCACGCATCCAGGCGAAATACATGTTTTCGTACTGTTTGGGCACGAACTGGATCTCGCCCTCTTCGACCGCCTTGATCGCAGGCTTGGCCAGCTCCTTGGCGCTAACATACCACTGGTCGGTCAGCCAGGGCTCGATCACCGCATGGGAGCGGTCGCCGCGCGGTGTCTTCAGCGCATGATCGTCGACTTTTTCCAGCAACCCCAGGCGCTCGAACTCGGCGACGATCTGTTTACGGGCTTCGAATCGATCTAGACCTGCATAGGCTGCAGGCAGGCTGGAATCAACATCGCTGTTCACCGAGCCGTCGATATTGAAAATTTCCGCCTGGGCTAGGATCGCCGCATCGCGATCGAGGATGTTAAACAGGGGCAGTTGATGGCGCTTGCCGACCTCGTAATCGTTGAAGTCGTGGGCCGGGGTGATCTTGACACAGCCAGTACCAAAGGCGGGATCGACGTAGTCATCGGCGACAATCGGGATTCTGCGGTTGACCAGGGGCAGTAACACCGTTTTGCCAACCAGATCCAGATAGCGAGCATCTTCAGGATGGACGGCTACGGCGGAATCTCCGAGCATGGTTTCGGGACGGGTGGTGGCGACGGTTAGATAATCCAGACCCTCGGCCGTTTTCGCCCCATCGGCCAGCGGGTAACGGAAGTGCCACAGGCTGCCTTTCTCATCAATATTCTCGACCTCGAGGTCGGAGATGGCGGTGTGCAGTTCTGGATCCCAGTTAACCAGACGCTTGCCACGATAGATCAAGCCATCCTGATGCAGCCGGACGAATGCCTCTTTAACGGCGTCGGACAAGCCTTCGTCCATGGTGAAGCGTTCACGGCTCCAGTCCACCGACGAGCCGAGACGGCGGATCTGGTTGGTGATAGTCCCGCCCGATTGTTCCTTCCACTCCCAGATCTTATCGATAAAGGCCTCGCGGCCTAGGTCATGGCGGCTGACCCCCTGGGCGCCTAGTTGCCGCTCGACGACCATCTGGGTAGCGATACCGGCGTGGTCGCAACCTGGCTGCCACAGGGTGTTGTGGCCTTTCATGCGGTGGTAACGGATCAGGCTGTCCATGATGGCGTTGTTGAAACCATGCCCCATATGCAGACTGCCGGTCACGTTGGGTGGCGGGATCATGATGCAGTAGGGATCACCCTCGCCTGAGGGTTTGAAGTAGCCTTTTTTCTCCCAGGTTTGGTACCAGGAGCGTTCAATCGCGTGGGGTTGGTATGTCTTATCCATAGCGGGATTTTTGAACTCGTTATTAACTTTCAGAATGGGGTCAGGCCAAGCCGGCACTGACGGATCGAGTAAAATCGACCCGAGCCTGCGGGCGAATCGACCGATTATACACAGGGGTTGGTGGTGGGTGTAGGTCGATCTGGATAGGAACCTTCTGCGAGTTAGATAACTCTACACAGACTAATAAGAAAATGACCTGCAGTCAGGGTGTTGAACGATCGGTAAGGTTTTCAAGTAAGCCCCCTGGTGGACTTTTTGGGGTTCTGGGATGACAGGACGTATCATTCAGGACGATCTTGGAATGACTTGCAGTAGGGATCAGCTCCCCGCGTTATCTATAGCCCAGTGGCTCTGCTGGCTAGGCCCGTTGGTCTCGTTCTTGCTGGCGTTTAAGCGGGATAGCAGAATGGGTAGATAAAGAGTAGGGCTAATTTTTCCTGCGCATATCATTCATGTGCAACTCATAGCCCTGCTGTTGGTAGCGGCGATAATTGGCACGCGTCGCTGCAAGAACCTCCTCCTGTTGCACTACTATTTCGATGATCCGGGTAAACTCCAATGCCGCCTCGGCAATCTCAAGTTCTAAATTAATGAACACATCCCGGTGCTGCGGTAGGCTGTCGCCGTAACCAATCTCGATCGGAGACTCGAGTTGCTCTGCAATCAAACTGTGGGGCAGGAAGGCATCTGCCCGAAACGCCCACAGCAACTGATCGATTTGATGCGCGCTGGCTTCATCGGCGGCACGAATATAGACCCTGTGGCCCAGACCGTAGACCTTCTCCAGCACCCTGCAGAGAAAGCGACGTCGAACTTGGGGGTCGTCGGTCGCCAAGATGTAAAAATCGCTACGTGGCATTGTTTACACGAGTGCTCTAGGTTGAGGGTCTAGGTTGAGGGTCTAGGTTAATGACTGTTAATTGATTGCTGAATCAATGCTCGGTATCTGAGCAGTCACAACCACCGGTTTTACAGCAATCATCATCACCTTCTTCAGAATCTGTTGCTAGATCGATCAGATACTGGGTCAGCAGCGGCACACAGCGGCCGGTTGCGCCCTTTTGCTTGCCGCTCACCCAGGCAGTGCCGGCAATATCCAGATGTGCCCAAGGGAACTTTTTGGCGAAACGCGACAGGAAGCAAGCTGCAGTGATCGTGCCGGCGGGGCGTCCACCGATATTGGCCATATCGGCAAAGTTACTGTCGAGTTGCTCTTGATACTCGTCCCACAAAGGCAGCGGCCAAGCACGGTCGGTGCTGTAGTCTGAGGCAGCTAGCAGTTTGCTGGCCAGGGCTTCGTTGTTGCTGAGCAGGGCGTTGGTTTTATGCCCCAGGGCGACGATACAGGCACCGGTGAGGGTGGCGATATCAATCACACTAGCAGGTTCAAAGCGTTCGGCGTAGGTCAGGGCATCGCATAGCACCAGTCGACCCTCGGCATCGGTATTGAGGATCTCAACCGTTTGTCCCGACATCGTCGTCACGATATCGCCGGGCTTGGTGGCAAAACCACTGGGCATATTCTCGGCGGCGGCGATGATGGCAACAATGTTTAGATCCAGTCCAAGCTCGGCCACGGCAGTCATCGTGCCCAAAACACTGGCAGCACCGCACATGTCGTACTTCATCTCGTCCATTCCCTCGCCAGGCTTGAGGCTGATGCCGCCCGAATCGAAGGTGATTCCTTTGCCGACCAAAACGTGTGGTTTGCTGTCGTCATCGGCTCCCCGGTATTCGAGAACAATGAATTGTGCTTGTTGTTCAGAGCCCGCTGCGACGGATAGTAAAGCACCCATTCCCAGCTCCTCCATCTCTGCTTCACCCAGCACGGTCAGGTTAAAGCAGTCGTAGTCCTCCGCCAATGCCTGCGCTTGTTCGGCCAGATAGGTTGGGGTGCAGATGTTGCCGGGCAGGTTGCCCAGGTCGCGAGCAGTCGCCACGCCATTGGCAATCGCCGAGGCATCGAGGATCGCGATTTCGCCGGTTTCAACGTCGTCCTCAGTGAGCAGGATCTGGATGGTTTCAAACTCAACCTGGTCTGAAGGCTTGCTCTTGAGTTGGTCGAACTGATACATCTGCGCGGCGAGTGTTTCTGCCAAAATACGGCTGCGCCAATAGCAATCACGATTTTTGACAGCACTGTCGTCAAAGGCAAGCGCGAATTCGTTGACCCGGATAGCTTTGATGGCCGCGAATAGGGCACTTGCCACTTTTATGAAGTTATTGTCGGTGCGTTCATCGGCTTTGCCGAGTCCGACCAATAGGACTCGCTTAGCGGCGATGCCGGCGAGCTGCTGCAACACCAGAGTATCACCGCTCTTGCCGCGAATATCACCCGCAGCGATGACGTTACTCAGGTAGCCGTTGCTGGCGTTGTCAAGTTGTTGCGCGGCCGTTGAGAGTTCGCCGCCTTCACCGATGCCGACGACCAGGCAGGCGCTGTTTACTAGGGTTAAATCGTTGCTTGAAATCTGAAATTCCATAACTGCTCCACGAGACATCGTCTGGGCTTTGAGGGATAATGCCGCCAACTCGGAACTGTGCCGGATCAGCGGATCAATGGCCGAGAGTTTACGTCAATTTTGATGTTTTTGCAGAGCTCCAATTACAGCTTTGTTTAATCTTTATCTCACCCCTATTGAGAGGACTGCACCTCGGTGATCATTTTTCGCTATCTCACCAAGGAAGTTCTGATCAGCATGAGCGCCGTGACGGGTGTTTTACTGTTGATCATCATGAGCGGTCGATTGATCAAATACCTGGCCAATGCAGCCGAAGGTAAGCTGTCTGCAGATATCTTGCTGCTGCTAATCAGCTACCGAATCCCTGGTTTTTTAGAACTCATTTTACCCCTGGGGTTATTTCTGGGAATTCTGCTCTCTTATGGCCGGCTTTATCTAGAGAATGAGATCACCACTCTGAGCGCCTGTGGCCTGAGTGATAAACGGCTGCAATGGCTGACGTTGGGGCCTGCGGCTATGGTTGCTGTGTTGGTTGCCAGCCTGAGTTTTTGGGTGACTCCCTGGGGCGCCGGACAGGTTAAACAACTGCTGAATAAGCAGGAATCAATGACCGAGTTTGATGTCCTGATTGAGGGCCGATTCCAGAAGTTACCGTCCAAGGGGCGGGTCTCCTATGTTGGCGAATTGACCAATAATCGTACCGAACTGCGCGATATTTTTCTCTCGGAGCAGATGAAAACCCGTAGTGGTGATCAGCTCGGAATAGTTGTCGCCGAGTCTGGACGTCAATATATGGACCCGCAGACCCGTAGCCGCTTTCTACTGCTCAAAAATGGATATCGTTATGAAGGGATGCCAGGGCATGCCGATTTCAGGATGATCAGCTTCGAAGAGTACGGGGTTCGCTTGCAGCAGTCGCAGGTGCGCGAGATGGTTACCGAAATTGAAGTGCTGCCCACTGCCGATCTGTGGAACAGAGAGGGGTATGAATACTGGGCGCAGTTGCATTGGCGAATATCTCTGCCGATACTTTGCATCATGGTTACACTGCTGGCGGTGCCCCTGAGCAAGGTCAATCCGCGGCAGGGACGTTATGCCCGATTGCTGCCTTCGATACTTTTATACCTCAGTTACCTGACCCTGCTGACCAGTGCCCGCAGCGGCATGGACGAGGGCGAACCTGACGCTGTGCTGCGCTTCTGGTCGGTACACCTGTTGTTTGCCTTTATTATCTTCAATCTCCATTTTACCGCTAGCTATTGGCGTCGGTCGTTAAACTTTATCTTGCTTTGGTTACCGATACCTGGACGGAGCGTCAAATGAAGCTGTTGCACAGGTATATCGGCCAAACGGTGCTCTCTTCTTGCCTGATTGTACTGCTGGCAATTATTGGTCTGGATGTGTTGTTTGCCTTCGTCGATGAGCTTAAAGATCTGAACGATAGCTATACCCTGGAGATTGCGGTGCGTTATGTGCTGCTCTCCATCCCTGGCAGCATTTATGAATATATCCCTTTGTCTTGTTTGGTGGGTTGCCTGATCGGCTTGGGGCTGCTGGCCAGCAGTTCGGAGTTGACGGTGATGCGCGCGGCAGGCGTCAGCAAGTTTAGAATCGTCCTCTCGGTGAGTCGTCCGGTACTGCTGTTGATCGTGCTGGCTGGGTTGATTGGCGAGTACGTCGTTCCCCTTAGTGGTCAGCAGGCTACGATAGAGCGGGCTAAAGCACATGGTGGTGGTAAGGCAGTGGGGACTCAATACGGGGTTTGGCATCGTGAAGGCAAATGGATTATGCATTTTAATGCGATTGAACGCGATGGTACGGTGCATGGATTGACGTTGTATGAGTTTAATCAAGATAAGCAGTTGGTCGCTGCCGGCTTTGCCCAGAAGGCGCTATATCAACAGGGTAGGTGGCAGCTAAAGCAGCTGAGTACCACCTATTTTGAAGGTGATCGAAATCGGGTGGAGTCGCTCGATGAGGCCCCCTGGGATTCGGAATTAAAACCGGAGCTGCTGGAGCTGCTGTCGATGGAAGCCAGCGATATGTCGATCGATGGGTTGTACCGTTTTAATGAGTATATGAGCAGCCAGCACCTGAGGGCGGCTACCCATCAGCTGGCACTCTGGAGCAAACTGCTGCAACCCTTGGCGATCTTTTCGCTGGTACTGATCGCGGTCTCTTTCGTGTTCGGATCATTACGTTCGGTCACCATGGGGCAGCGGGTGCTGGTCGGCATTCTGGTCGGCTTGGTGTTCAAGTTCAGCCAGGATCTGCTTGGACCTGCCAGCACCGTGTATGGTTTTTCACCCTTGGTGGCGGTGTTATCGCCGATACTGATCTGTATTGTTGCCGGCAGTTGGATGCTGCGCCGGGGAGGCTAGCATTGGCTTTAACCTCCCAGGCTTGAGTAGCGGTACGATGGAGTGGGAGGTGATTTTGGAGGTGGTTTTGGAGGTGACGGATGGTTTCTAAGCAGCAGATGGTGGCGTTCCTAAGTGCGGAGTTTCCTCAGAACAGGTGCATCGTCGAGAGTCTGGGGGCGCATTCCGCGACGATCAGGCATCGTATCGGCATCGATGAGCTACGCCCAGGCGGCACTGTTTCTGGGCCGGTGATGATGACGGTCGCAGATGTTGCGCTCTATGTGGCAATTCTCGGTGAGATAGGTTTGGTAGCCTTGGCGGTGACGACCAATCTTAATATCAATTTTCTCAGAAAACCGGCGGCAGACCGTGACATTATTGGCGTCTGCAAGCTGATTAAGCTGGGCCGGTCGCTGGCAGTCGGCGAGGTGAGTCTCTACTCAGAAGGGCTTGAGGATCCTGTCGCGCATGCGGTGGGAACCTACGCGATACCGCCTAGGGCTAAAGACTGATCTGATCAGGTTCGGCATCATTTTTGGCGAGGGGGCAGTTGCACCACGCAGGAGTCTGAATAGCGATCGTGCCAGGTCTGCTGTTTCTTATCGAACAGCATCCACCAGAACCCGGCACCCAGGCAGATTAAAGAAGCACCGGCGCAGAAAAAGCGCAGCAATGCCTGCATCCCGCTGATTAAGCGTCCATCGGGCGTTTGCACCCTCAGTCGCCACGCCACCATGCCTACCGTCTGACCTCTGAGAGTCCAGAAAAAAGCAAAAAACAGGAAGGTGATCAGAAACAGCGCGCTTTGTAATACCGGCCCTGCCACTGCTTCACCCTCGTTCAGAGCAACTCCGAGGGTCCCAACAATCATCCATAGGGCCGCAATCAATAAGCTGTCATAGAGCATGGCGGCTAGGCGCTTGCCAAGAGATGCGGCAGGGAGGGGGGTGACAGGTTTCGGCTGTTTCATGGTTTTCGGCTATCGTCGGTTGCTGGAGCAGATCGCGGCATTTTAGCCTGATTTGTCAGTGGCTGCAGCAGCCGACGTTAAATCTTCAGTATTAGCCGCGTGCACGCGCGACCTTGGAACGGGTTTCTCGGCCCAGTTGCGCCATAATGTAGTTGCCGGTGTCGATCAGACGATCCAGATCGATACCGGTAGCTATCCCCATGCCGTGCAACATATAGATCACATCCTCAGTAGCGACGTTGCCCGAAGCGCCCTTGGCATAAGGACAGCCACCCAGCCCCGCAACCGAGCTATCGACGACCGCCAAGCCCTCTTCCAGCACCGCCAGCAGATTGGACAGGGCTTGGCCGTAGGTGTCATGAAAGTGCGCCGCTAGCTGGGTGACCGGGATGTTCCGAGCCACCGCTTCCAGCATCCGCTTGGCTTTGAGCGGGGTGCCGGTACCTATGGTGTCGCCCAAAGAGATCTCGTAGCACCCCATCTGATAGAGGGTGTTGGCGACCTCGGCCACCTTTTCCGGTGCGATCTCTCCCTCGTAGGGGCAACCCAGTACGGTGGATACATAACCGCGTACGCGGATACTTTCGGCCTGAGCACGGGCCATCACCGCTTCGAAACGTTGCAGGCTTTCAGCTACCGAGCAGTTGATATTCTTTTGGGAAAAACTCTCCGAGGCAGCGCCGAATACTGCCACCTCTTTAACCCCCGCTTCTAGGGCGCTTTCTAGCCCTTTCAGGTTAGGCGTCAGTGCCGCATAGGTCACCCCCGGTTGCGGCTTGATGCCGGTCATGACCGCCATCGCATCGCCCATCTGGGGAACCCATTTTGGGGAGACAAAACTAGCCGCTTCAATGTAGCTGACACCGGCCTGCTCTAAGCGCCGGATCAGTTCCAGTTTGACCGCAGTGGCGACCACATCGCCCGGTTCGTTCTGCAGCCCGTCCCGGGCGCCCACCTCAACGATGCGCACTTGCTTGGGCAGTAGCGAGGAGATCGCCATTATTCGGCCTCCTGCACTGCAGGCTTGACCGCTTCCGCAAGCGGTTCGAGTGCCAGAAGTTCAGCGCCATCGCTGACCTGATCGCCGGGTTTGAAGAACTGTTCACTGACGGTGCCGGCAAAGGGGGCCCGGATGGTCTGCTCCATCTTCATCGCCTCGATCACGATCAAACCTTCACCAGCCTCGACCTGACTGCCCGCCGGTTTGAGTATCGCGACCACGGTGCCGGTCATCGGCGCTTTCAATGATCCCAGCTGGCCGCTGTCGGAGGCATCGTGGACTTCGACGTAGCGTTGGCATTCGAACTGGAGACTGTCGTGGAACAGGGTGATCGAGTCGCCCTGTTGAAAGACTGCTACCGAGAACTGGTGGCCGTTGAGGGTGGCGTTAAGACGATCCTGGTTCAGTTCGCCTTTGACCTGGAACTCAACCCCACCGACATTGATCAGGTAATCGTTATCGGACTCCATTACCGTGACCCTGTGGGTGTTGTCGGCATGGGTCAGCGCGTAGGGGTGGGCATAGTTACTGTTGAGTCGCCAGCTGTTGAGACGGTTGAACGGTGAGCTGGGATCCTGAAGGTTGGCCGATTGTGCTTTTCGTGCCAGGGTCAGATAGCAGGCACTCAGGGCAATGTAGCGGGTTTGATCGATCTCTGTCTTGTTAAACAGCTGGTCGTGGTGACGCTCGATAAAACCGGTGTCGACATCAAATGCCTTGAAGCTTTCGCTACCGGCGAGCTTGGCCAGGAAGCCGAGGTTGGTTTTGACCCCGCAGATACGGTAATCCTCCAACGCTTGCTGCATCCGCCGTAACGCCAGATCCCGGTCTTCGTCCCAGACAATCAGCTTGGCGATCATCGGATCGTAGAAGTGGCTGATCTGGTCCCCTTCGATGACACCGGTATCGACCCGCACAAAGCGGCTTTCGACCGGGGTACGCAGGTAGTCGAGGCGGCCGGTTGCCGGCATAAAATCGGCATCGGGATCTTCGGCGTAAATACGGACTTCCAATGAATGGCCGCGTAGAGAAACATCCGCCTGGGCTAGCGGTAGCTTCTGACCAGCAGCAACCCGCAGTTGCCATTCGACCAAATCTTGACGAGTGATCAGCTCGGTGACCGGGTGCTCGACCTGGAGCCGCGTGTTCATCTCCATAAAGTAGAAACTGCCATCCTCGTCGTAGAGGAATTCAACGGTGCCGGCGCCGACGTACTCAATCGCCTGGGCGGCTTGGACTGCCGCTTCACCCATCGCCTGGCGAATAGCGACGGGGATGTTCGGTGCAGGGGCTTCTTCGATCACTTTCTGGTGGCGACGCTGGACGGAACAATCACGATCGCCCAAATAGACGCCGCTGCCGTAACGGTCACAAAATACCTGAATCTCAACGTGACGCGGCTTGGTGAGGTACTTTTCGACTAGCATATCGCCGTTGTTGAAGCTGCTTTCCCCCTCGCGCTTGGCGGCATCAAAGGCTTCGTCAAATTCGGATTCTTTCCACACCACGCGCATCCCTTTGCCACCGCCACCTGCTACGGCTTTTAGCAGTACCGGGTAGCCACAACGCTCCGCTTCGGTCTTGATCAGCGCACGATCCTGGTTTTCACCGTGATAACCGGGAACCAGCGGTACCTGAGCGGCTTCCATGATGGTCTTGGCCGCACTCTTGGACCCCATCGCTTCGATCGCACCTATGGGTGGGCCGATAAATACCAGGCCGTTATCGCCCAAAGCTTTGGCAAATTCTGCATTCTCTGACAGAAAGCCGTAACCTGGGTGGACGGCTTGAGCACCGGTAAGCAAAGCGGCTTCGATGATCTTGTCGATCCGCAGGTAGCTTTCACGGCTAGGGGCAGGTCCAAGCAAGATGGCTTCGTCGGCAAGGGCTACATGGCGAGCGTTACGGTCGGCTTCGGAGTATACCGCGACGCATTTGATCCCCATCTGGTGAGCAGTCTGGATGATCCGGCAGGCGATCTCGCCACGGTTAGCAATCAGAATTTTTGTAAACATAGCAGTGTCCTTATTCCTGAATCCAATTGGGCTTACGCTTTTCAAGGAAGGCGCTGAGTCCCTCCTGACCCTCGGCGCTGACCCGGATATCGGCGATACGGTTGGCAGTGGCTTCGATCACGTCGGCAGCGATCGGTTTGTTGCTCACGTCGAAAATCAGTACTTTGGCGGCTTTAATGGCACAGGGGCTGTTATTTAGCAGCTTGTTGATCAGGCTGTCTTTAGCCGTATCGAGTTGTTGATTCGTTTCGACGAGCTCATGCACCAGCCCCCAGACCTGCGCCTGGGTTGCGCTGAACGCTTCGGCGGTGAGGAAATAGCGGCGGGCTTGACGCTCGCCGATCGCCCGAACCACGTAAGGACTGATGACAGCGGGAATCAAACCTATGCGCACTTCGCTAAGACAGAACTGGCTGGCTTGGGTGGCGATGACGAGATCGCAGCAGGCAGCGAGGCCAACAGCACCGCCATAAGCGGCTCCCTGCACCAAGGCAACGGTCGGCTTGGGCAGCTCATTAAGGCATTGCATCAGTCGACCCAGGCCGCGGGCATCGACCAGGTTTTCTTGGTGCGAGTTTTTTGCCATCCGCCGCATCCAGTTAAGATCAGCACCGGCTGAGAAGTTTTTGCCCTCCGAGCGCAGTACCAGTACCCGCACCGAGGGATTTTCTGCCACGGCTTCCAGATGCATGATCAGGCTGTTGATCACGTTATCGTCGAAGGCGTTGTGCACTTCGGGACGATTCAGGGTCAGCGTGGCGATGCCCCGGCTATCAATATCGAGTAGAACCTGTTGTGTACTCATGATTATCCCCTTACATCCGGAACACGCCGAAACGTGTCTCCGCGATAGGCTGGTTCAGTGCCGCTGCCAGTCCCATACCGACCACATCGCGGGTCTGGATAGGATCGATGACACCGTCATCCCAAAGTCTGGCGCTGGCGTAGTAGGGATGCCCCTGGTGTTCGTACATGTCCAGAATGGGTTTTTTGTAGGCGGTTTCCTCGTCACTGCTCCAGGCTTCATCGGAGCGCTCTTTGGCATCGCGGGTCACCTGGGCCATTACACCTGCCGCCTGCTCACCGCCCATCACCGAGATTCGCGCGTTAGGCCACATCCAGAGGAAATTTGGATCGAAGGCACGACCACACATACCGTAGTTGCCGGCACCGAAGCTGCCACCGATAATCACAGTCAGTTTAGGGACGTTGGCGCAAGAGACTGCGGTCACCATCTTGGCGCCATGCTTGGCGATCCCTTCCGCCTCGTACTTGCTGCCGACCATAAAGCCGGTAACGTTCTGCAGGAACAGCAGCGGAATTTTGCGCTGGCAGCAGAGTTCGATGAAGTGAGCGCCTTTTTGCGCCGCCTCGGAGAACAGTACCCCGTTGTTGGCGATGATCCCGACCGGGTAGCCGTGTACGCGGGCAAAACCTGTGACCAGGGTGGTACCGTAGAGCTTCTTGAATTCGTCAAAGTCGGAGCCATCGACAGTACGTGCGATCACTTCACGGACGTCGTAGGGTTTTCTCAGATCGGTGCCGACCACGCCATAAAGCTCCTCGGTGCCATAAATTGGTGGCAACGAGGGGCGGACATCGATACCGATCTGTTTTACCCGATTAAGCCTAGATACCGATGAACGGGCGATCTCCAGAGCGTGTTTGTCGCTCTGAGCGTAATGGTCGGCAACCCCCGACGTTCTGCAGTGCACGTCGGCACCGCCCAGATCTTCTGCGGAAACGACTTCGCCAGTGGCGGCTTTTACCAGAGGAGGGCCAGCTAGAAAGATAGTGCCCTGGTTGCGGACGATGATGGATTCGTCCGCCATCGCCGGCATGTAGGCACCGCCAGCGGTACAAAGCCCCAGTACTACAGCTATCTGAGGGATTCCCTTGGCAGACATCCGTGCTTGGTTGAAGAAGATGTGGCCGAAGTGCTCACGGTCTGGAAACACATCGTCCTGGCGGGGCAGGTTGGCACCCCCTGATTCCACCAGGTAGATGCAGGGTAGGTTGTTTTGCTCGGCAATGGCTTGGGCGCGGAGGTGTTTTTTAACCGTCAGTGGGTAATAGGAGCCGCCTTTCACCGTAGGGTCGTTAGCAACGATCATGCAATCCTGGCCGCTGACCCGACCAATACCGGTGATGACGCCTGCCGCTGGAACGTTTTCGCCCTCGTACACCTCATGGCCCGCTAGCTGCGATAGCTCAAGAAACGGAGAGCCATCATCGAGCAGATGATTGATCCGGTCGCGAGGCAACAGCTTGCCTTTGGCGACGTGACGTTCGCGATATTTGTTACCGCCCCCCAGTTCAATCGCCGCAACCTTGAGTCGCAGATCCTCGACAACGGCCTGCATCAGGGTTTGGTTTTTAATGAACTCTTCAGAGCGGGTGTTTATTTTTGTTTCGAGGATGGCCATGTCTGGATTCCTGTTACGTCTGGTTCTGGAGCGGGCTGTTCTGTCAGTGTGTCGAGACTAGCGTAAGTTTACGTAAACGTAAACCTGTTTTGATGTTTAAACGAACTTAAGACCCAAATGGGTTCAGACTAGTCTAGTTGCTGTTATTGCTTCTGTTGTGACTTTTGGTGCGGCTTGTATTGTGACTGGGGTGGTGAAGGCTGTATTGAAGATAGAAGTGACAGTAGATCTGATCGCCGAAGTGAAGCTTACTGCTCGGATTGTTGTCAGGACGACTATTCGGCAGGGTTTTCCAGGTGGTTGTCGGGAAGCTCTCTAAGGGCCTTGAGGCAGCGCTCTTCGGTGGTTTCCAGTTCCAGTCGGATAACTGCAATATCACGTATTTGCTGCTCTAAAGCCTGTTTTTTCTGGGTGATGATGCTGAGCATCTGATTGAGCTGGATTGCGCTCCGATCAGGGCTGGCGTCATAGATATCGATGATGTCTCTGATCTCTGCCAACGAAAACCCCAGCCGCTTGCCGCGCATAATTAGCTTAAGCCGAACGTGGTCGCGCTTGGAGTAGATCCGGGTTTGGCCCCGGCGGGTCGGTTCAATTAAGCCCTGATCCTCGTAAAAGCGGATGCTGCGGGTGGTGATATCGAATTCGTGCGAGAGATCGCTGATCGAAAAAGTCTGATCCATACCAGTGGCCGAGTGTGACTATTGAGTGGTAACTGTAGCGCGTTATTTACGTTAACGTAAAGTAATGTTGGCCGTTTACTCTGAGAGAGTTGCCGACTTGGGATCGCTATCCGCTGCGCCCTTGACGTCCTTGACGTCCTTGACGTCCTTGACGTCCTTGACGTCCTTGACGTCCTTGACGT
>CAXBEA010000099.1:0-13960 GCA_963974645.1 uncultured Neptunomonas sp.
GCCTCAGCGGTAACGAGGGGCGCATTCTACAGACACCAGATCTGCCGTCAACAGCATTTTGTAGATTATTTTTAACGAGAACCTATATACCAACGAAGCCTGACGCTGATCTTGGAATAGCGAAGCCAACCCTAATCCTCCGCAGAACTCGGTTTAGCAAAGATTCGCGCCAAGATGATACCCATTTCAAAAAGCAACCACATAGGCAGTGCCAGCAAGGTTTGAGAGATAATATCGGGAGGGGTCAACAGCATGCCGACGATGAAACAGAAAACGACCATATAGGCGCGTTTTTCTTTCAAGCTTTCGACGGTGGTCGCGCCACTCAGCACTAGCAGCAGTGTCGCTATAGGAATCTCGAACACGATCCCGAAAGCAAAGAACAGCTTCAGCACGAAATTTAGATAACTGCTGATATCTGTCATCATCGCCACACCTTCAGGGCCGGTGCTGGTAAAAAAACTGAAGATCAGCGGAAAAACCACATAATAAGCGAATGCTATACCCGAATAAAATAATAGAATGCTAGAGACGAGCAGCGGCACCGCGATCCTTTTCTCATGTTTATACAGACCCGGTGCAATAAAACTCCAGACCTGATGCAGAATAAAGGGGATCGCAGCAAAGATAGCCAACACCAAGGTAAGCTTGAAGGGCGCAAAGAATGGCGAGGTCACATCCGTTGCAATCATGCTCGTGCCTTCAGGCAACAGCGCGGTTAAAGGCGTGGATAGATAGGTGTATAGATCGTTTGCGAAATAAAACAGCGGAAGAAACAGCGCAAAAACAATAATCAAACTGCGCAACAATCGATCACGAAGTTCGATCAGGTGGGAGATAAGCGGCTGTACGGGTGCTTCACTACTGGATTCGGCGTGTGTATCGGTCATAGATTACTCAACCAAAGGCTTTTCAGCATCTGCCTTAGGTTTAATTGATTCAGTGGACTTTTTTGCGGGCACCGGAGAGGAAGACAACATATCTTCACGCAAGGCCTCATGGAACGGCTTGGTTAGGGTTTTAACTCCGCTTTCCAGATCAACCTGTTGCTGCTTGGCCTTTTGGCGCATCTCTTCAATCCGCAGCTCTTCGGATATCTCTTTTTGCACACTGCCAATCGTACGCTTTATTTTGCTCAGCCAAAGCCCACCCGTTCGCAGCGCCATGGGAAGGCGCTCGGGACCCAAGACAATCAGTGCAACCACGCCAACGATTAGTATTTCGCTAAAGCCAATATCAAACATAGGAGACGACCCGCCGAAGCACTATTACTTTTCTGGCGTCTTTTCAGCTGTCGAGGCGCTCGCGCTTGGCTCGGCTTTTTTGGCAGCCTCATCCACAAATTCTGCATCGTCTTTAGTAATCTGACGCTGAGGATCCTCCTCCTCATTCATGGCCTTTTTAAAACCCTTAACAGCATTACCCAGATCTCCGCCGATATTGCGGAATTTTTTGGTGCCGAAGAGCAGAACCACGATAACCAGGATAATAACCAACTGCCAGATGCTAATTCCACCAAAACCCATTTCTCTCTCCTACTCACTACTTATTAAAAAATCTGATTCACCGCTAGACGCTCTACCCAGCAAACTTGGTGGCTACACCCTCAGGATTCGCGTGCAGCTTTCTCTTCGAGTCCAGATAAACCGAACCGGCGGTCCAACTCAGCCAACACATCATCCGGTCCAAGGCCCAACTGTGAAAGCATAACCATGCTATGAAACCACAAATCTGCGGTTTCACCAATCAACTCTTTTGTTTCACCGCTTAACTGGGCGTCTTTGGCCGCCAGTATCGTTTCAGTGGCTTCTTCACCCACCTTCTCGAGAATTTTATTCAACCCCTTGGCATATAAGCTAGCGACATAAGAGCTCTCGGCTGAAGCCTGTTTACGCTGCTCCAGCACAGAGGCCAACGCGGTCAAGATGTCATTGCTCATCGCCCGTCTTCTCCTTTTTTAGGTTATAAATCGCTTCAGGATCTTTGATAATCTGCTCAACCGCCTGCCACTTTCCGTCTTTCAACCCTTTATAGAAACAGTGTTGACGCCCGGTATGGCAGGCAATTCCACCTAATTGCTCCACCTGAAGTAAAATCACATCACTGTCGCAATCAAGCCTTATATCCAGCAGGCGCTGTATATGCCCCGACTCTTCGCCTTTACGCCACAGCTTGCGGCGTGACCGGGACCAATAAATGGCACGCTGCTCCCGCACCGTTAACAGCAAAGACTCCCGATTCATCCATGCCATCATCAGAATTTTCCCACTCTGATAATCCTGGGCTATCGCTGGCACCAACCCCTCGGCAGTCCATTGGATATCATCCAGCCATTGCGCCGATGCTTGATAGTCGGATTCAACCTGCTTAGACATCGTCTACCCCCTGCGGCCTGTGCATAACAACAGCAAGCCGGTGATCGCGAATAGCCCACTCTGGGTGGGCAGCTGCGAGAAGAGCGTTTCAGGCAGCCAGCCCGCACTCCAGACAGCGGCGAGAAGCGCAGCAACGCCCCCGAGCCGCGACCAGTTAAAGCGCCAACGCTGGCTTGCTGCATCTAACGATGCTTGACGCTCTTTGATGTCACGCTGCTGAAGCTGATCCAGCTGCTTAATTTGCTGCAAGGCATCCGCAACTAGCTGGGGCATCTGTGGTAATTGTTCGATCAACTCCGGAGCACGCGCTTTCAGGGCACGATAAAAACCCTTCATCCCCATCCGCTGCTTCATCCAGTCCTCAAGAAACGGCTTGGCGGTCTTCCACAGATCAAGATCCGGATACAGCTGACGCCCAAGCCCTTCGATATTCAGCAGCGTCTTCTGCAATAGCACCAGCTGTGGCTGGACCTCCATATTGAAACGCCGAGCCGTTTGGAACAGTCCCAGAAGTACGTGACCGAAAGATATCTCTTTCAATGGCTTCTCAAAAATAGGCTCGCAGACACTTCGTATCGCTGTCTCGAAATCATTAACATTGGTGGTGGCAGGAACCCAGCCTGAATCTATATGTAACTGAGCGACCTGCTTGTAATCTCGCTCAAAAAACGCCAGAAAATTACGCGCCAGATAGCTCTGGTCACTGGGCGTCAACGAACCCACAATGCCGAAATCCAAGGCGATGTATTGCGGATCGTGCGGACTGTCATGTGAGACATAGATATTACCCGGGTGCATATCTGCATGAAAGAAACTATCACGAAATACCTGGGTGAAAAACAGTTCTACGCCCCGTTCGGCCAGCAATTTAAAGTCTGTGCCTTGCGCGCTAAGCGACTCCATATCGGCAATCGGCACGCCGTAGATACGCTCCATCACCATCACGTTGCGATGGGTGAAATCCCAATACACCTCAGGTATATAGAGTATCGATGAGCCGCTAAAGTTTCGTTTGAGCTGGGAGGCATTACCGGCCTCTTTACGTAGATCCAGCTCATCGAAGATGGTCTTCTCATACTCCGCCACCACCTCGACCGGGCGCAATCGGCGACCGTCGCTCCAAACCAGCTGCACCAGGTGCGACAGGAGATAAAGTAATCCGATATCCTGCTTGATCACCCGGTCGATACCTGGCCGGATCACTTTGACCACGACCTCTTCGCCAGTATGCAACTTAGCAGTGTGAACCTGAGCAACCGATGCTGATGCCAAGGGGGTGCTATCAAACTCACAAAACAGCCTAGTAACCGACTCGCCCAGCGCTTTTTCAACAATTCGAGTGGCCTGGTCACCACAAAAAGGGGGCACCTGATCCTGCAGCTTGGTCAGCTCTATCGCAATATCGTCAGGGAGCAAATCTCGGCGGGTAGACAACATCTGACCAAACTTGACAAAAATCGGTCCCAATTCCTCCATCGCAAGCCGCAGTCGTTCTCCACGAGACAGCTTACATCGATGGGTATAGCGCCATGGCAGCAGCACTAGACAAATTTTCAGATACCAGGGCAAAGACAGGCTATCAAACAGATTGTCCAGGCGATAACGAGCCACTATCCTGACAATTTTCAGTAAACGAAGGAGTTTATACACAATATTTTGGCTCAACCGACAGGGTTATAGAAACAGCCTCAGGGCTTGATTCCCTTATGCAGGGCGACTACACCGCCCGTCATGTTGTAGTACTTACAGCGTACCAACCCAGCCTGCTCCATCATCGCGCGCAGCGTTTCTTGATCAGGATGCATCCGAATCGACTCAGCCAAGTATTTATAGCTCTCAGCGTCATTGACGATCAATTTGCCGATTTTAGGCAATAGGTTAAACGAATACACATCGTAGATTTTAGTCAACAACGGATTCTGCGTCTTAGAAAACTCCAGCACCAGCAACCGTCCACCGGGCTTAAGCACTCGGGCCATGGATTCAAGAGCTTTCTGCTTGTCAGTCACATTACGCAAACCAAAAGCGATAGTGATGCAATCAAAATAATTATCGGGAAACGGCAGCATTTCCGCATTGGCTTGAACAAAACGAACGTTTCCGCTGACGCCATTATCCTGCAGCTTGTCACGACCAACCTTTAGCATGGAATCGTTGATATCGGCCAACACCACCTGCCCTGTTGGCCCGACTAATCTAGCAAAACGCTGTGTCAGATCCCCGGTTCCCCCTGCGATGTCCAGCACCCGCTGACCTGTACGAACGCCGCTGTATTCAATCGCTATCGCTTTCCACAGTCGATGCACACCCATCGACATCAGATCATTCATCAGGTCATATTTAGCTGCGACGGAGTGAAACACATCCGCAACCCGTCTCTCCTTCTCAGAGACAGCAACCTGCTCATAACCAAAGTGGGTGGTGTCATGGGTGGCATTCGGCTGATTTTTCATGGACTGCTCTGAATTCTCTCGATACGGAATAATCTAAACAGGAAAGACCTGAACAAAAGGGGCCATAGAGCCCTGACCTTGCACCTGTCACCCCAAAAAGGGAGCATTATAGCCCCAATCACTAACGGGGGGCTATGACGCTGCGATTGCGCCCTTGCTGCTTGGCTTGATACAGGGCGTCATCCGCACGCTGAAAAACGACATCATGGCTTTCATCGCCTTCCCTTGCCTCGGTAATTCCGAAAGACATGGTGATTTGCACCGGCTCTCCACCAAAGTTAAAAGGGCTATCTGCAATAGCTTTACGCACCTCTTCAACAACCTCTTTAGACTTATCAACAGAGGTCTCAGGAAGCAACACAACGAACTCCTCACCGCCGTATCGGGCGATAAAGTCGGTATCTCGCAACCGATCAGAGATCAACCGGGCAACCAATCTAAGCACCTTATCGCCAGCTAGATGACCGTAGCCATCATTAATTCGTTTGAAATGGTCGAGATCGCAGACCACCAGAGAGAGGGGGTGCTGATAACGTCGTTGGCGTGAAAACTCCTGTTCCACTTTTTCGTTATAGGCAGCCCTATTAGGCAACGCCGTCAATGGGTCCGTAATGGCTCGAATCCGCTGTTCCTCCAGATGAGCCTGCATCCGCTGAGACTGCTCCTCCATTGTTTCCAGCTTTTGTTGCAACTGCTCCATACGGGTACCCGCTTGCTGCTCGCGGACTTCCTGCTCACTACGATAATGATCCATCGCCTTAACGATATCTGCCAATTGAAGCCTAACCGTGGTTTTTAACTGATCTAGGCTCTCTGCCTGCGACAGAGACAGCTCCACTTTGGATACGTCATTACGCACCACCGCATCTAAATTATGGCTGCTTTCTTGATGCGCTTTTTGATTGTCACGACTTTCAATTAGAAAACCTTGGATATCAACCAGCTGCAAATTAAGGCTTTCGAGGTAGTTTTCAAAATCCTCCTGGCGAACAACAAGGGTCTTGAGTATCAGGTCAACGACATTATCGATAATGACCGGCAGCTGCTGCCAGTCAAAACCCTGCTCCATCTGTTTTATCAGCTTGCGAGCTGTTACCCGCTCTTTTTGGGGAATCGACAATTGCCCTAATAATTCAAGTAAGAGAGCACTGATTCGATGGCACAGTAACTCCAATTGCTCCTGCGCTTCGCCATCAATATTGCCACTCGGAACAGAGGCGGGGGATGCATTATCCTGGTCAACAGAACCCGATACGCTCTGCGACAGGATGAGAGTGAGTATTCGCGAGGTATTATCGAGCAACTTCGGATAGTCGCCATAATTTTCGACGGTTTCTGGAAGCTCGCTTAGCAATGCATCGAGCTCCTGCTGCAAGGTTTCTTTTTCAGCCCGCTCCCAGAGCTTGGTCAACATCCCTCGCAGCGCGTCCTGAATCTGCCTTACCGACTGATCCCTGCGCTGAAAATAGCTCATCAGCGCCTTTTCAGCGCCGCCAGCCTTGGTTTGTAACGCGCCTTTGGCCTCACTCTTTAGTAACTCTTGGAGAGGTTCTAGTCGGGTATCCAGCTCCCGATCCAAGCCTTTAGAGGCAAGACAGAGTCTAATCGTGACGCGCGCCAACGCATCCAAGTCCCCCTGAAGGGTTTCCTCCTGCAGTTGCAGATTCTGAAGCTGTTTCTGAAGTGCGGGGAGATCTTTCTCTGTCGCCACTGCTCAAATCCTTCTCTACAGAAGTAAAACCACATGTTAGCGTAGCCATTGGGCAGGAACCAGCCCCTGGAAAATCCATCAACGCAGCGGTTATTTCAACCTGAGATGCTCCTTAGCAACGAGATAATCAACGACCTCCAACATCCCTTTTTGACTTCCGGCAGTTTCAGCGCTGACTAGATATTTACCGTTAACGATCATCGAGGGGACGCCGCTGATGCGGTACTCCTTGGCTTTTTTCTTAGCCAAATTAAGCTGACTGTTAATCCTGAATGAACCATAAGCCCTGTTGAAATCGGCATTATTTACGCCAAAATCAGTAAAAAATGTCGCCAACTGCTCTTTGTTGTTAATCCAGCCCCGTTGCTGATGAATCAAACTAAACAGCGCAGGATGGGTTTCATGCTCGACATTCAACGCTTGGGATAGGTAAAAGGCCTTGGCGAACTCGGTTTGATTTGGTCGGAAGACAACGGGCATGTGCTTAAAATCAACAGAGTCTGGTTGCTTCTGTTTCCAGGGCTCCAAATAGCGCTCGAAATCATTACAGTGCGGACACCAGTAGCCAAAAACCTCCACAACTTCCACCTTAGCAGGATCCTGAGTCCTGACCTCTTGAGGCAGCTTGGTATAGTGCTCACCCTCTACAAATTCCTGCGCCAGCAGCGGCATTGCCAATAGCGGCAGCAGCAGGGCAAAACCCAGAGATACTAGTTTTTTCAGCATTAAGTTACTCTCCATCCATCATTATTAATTAGCATAAAGGCTTTCGATCACAAATCGAACCAAAGGTTCGCTCGGATAACATCCGTCTACGCACAGAAAAATCAGCAGCAGCTAGACTTAGCCATGGATATCATCAAAACCGCGATATCTACGCTGAGGAACCATGAAACATTAATTCGCAGCCTTGATTTTGACTCATCTCAGGGCGAACACACTGACGAAAAGCAGCGTTATCAAAGCTACTGCATGCTGGCGGAGCTGCTAATAAAAAATAAGGCGACCCCCACCGCGATCCGACCCAGCGGCGTGTTCATTCCCGGCTGAGTTGCTAAGAGCACTAGCCTTGTTTCACCGCAACCGCTAGAGACGATTAAAGCAGAGTTTCTCATCCGTCAGCTCTGATAGCGCATTACCCAGAAATTGCGCTAGACCTAACTGGTCACTATCACGCAACCACTGCTTTTCTACATAATCGAAGTGAAAACCACCCGCAGGCGTTGCTATCCAAAGCTGCCGCACCGGTGTCTGGCGGGTAAATATCAGCTTGCTACCACTTTCACAGGTAAGGGTCAGAACGCCACCGCTGTTTTCAGAGTCCAGATCAGACTCAGCCTCATCCAGCGCATCTTCTATCGCCAGTAGCGCGTCATCAACCACAAAGTTAAATTCACTCTCGGTCATCATTTATCTGGCTCCAGTGCCGCAGGTTATTGCTCGAATCTGCCGTTGACGGGAAGTATACGGCACTATCGATGCTTCACAAATGGGCAAGTCGTAAGCCAACGGTTATAATTCCCGCCTTATTGAGGAATGACGGGATATGATGATGCTGCGCTGGATGGCTGCTGTGTTACTGAGTCTAGGGTTAATCGGCTGCGGCCAGAAGGGCGATCTCTATCTGCCGCCTGTCGCTGTGGAAAAAAACCAAGCACCACAGGCTGCTTCATCGAAACAAGAATCATCGACGCCCACAGGCCAGCAAAGCCCTCTCAGTCCTAACAAATAGCCCCTTAGAGTAGAAGTCATGGACAGTTTTGAGTACCGCAATGGCGTCTTGCACGGTGAAGATGTTGCTCTTTCACAGGTCGTCGAGCAGTTCGGCACACCCACCTACGTCTATTCTCGGGAGACGCTCGAGCGCCATTATTTGGCTTACGCCGATGCCTTACAGGACCATCCAGGGATGGTCTGCTATGCAGTCAAAGCCAACTCTAATATCGCCGTTCTCAATATTCTGGCCCGGCTCGGTGCAGGCTTCGATATCGTCTCTATTGGCGAACTAGAACGGGTAATTAAAGCCGGAGGCGACCCATCAAGGACCGTTTTTTCCGGTGTTGCCAAGCAAGCTCTAGAAATTCGTCGTGCCTTATCGCTGGGAATCCACTGCTTTAACGTCGAATCCGAAGCTGAACTCGAGCGTCTCAACCAGGTTGCGGGCGAAATGCAGCTGTCTGCCCCTGTATCCTTGCGGATCAATCCCGATGTGGATGCCAAAACCCATCCCTACATCTCTACCGGGCTAAAAGACAATAAGTTTGGTATCGCGATCGAGCGAGCCCTAGACGTTTACGCGCTGGCTGCTGCATTGCCGAATCTGAACGTGATCGGGGTGGACTGCCATATAGGTTCACAACTGACCGAACTCGCCCCCTTCCTCGATGCGCTGGACCGAATGCTAGCGCTGATCGATCAACTCGCCGAACGCGGCATCCCACTCAGGCATCTGGACCTGGGCGGTGGCTTAGGGGTCTGTTATGCCGATGAAACACCGCCGCTGCCCAGCGAATACCTTGAGGCTGTAAAGCAGCGCCTCGGCGATCGGCCACTGGCACTGATTCTCGAACCTGGGCGCTCGATCGCAGCCAATGCAGGGGTCTTGCTAACTCGAGTGGAGTTCCTCAAGCCTACCGAGCATAAGAATTTTGCCATCATCGACGCTGCGATGAACGATCTACTGCGTCCTGCGCTCTACAGTGCCTATCAGGATATTATTCCACTACAACTCAAAGAGGGGCAGCCCACTCTGAGCTGGGATCTGGTCGGCCCTGTCTGTGAAACCGGCGATTTTCTCGGTAAAGGACGCCCGTTGGCGCTCGAAGCTGGCGATCTGCTCGCCGTATGCTCCAGCGGCGCTTACGGTTTTAGCATGAGTTCGAACTATAACTCACGCAACCGCGCTGCCGAGGTGATGATAGACGGCGATCAAATCCATCTGATCCGCAAGCGTGAAACCTTTGCTCACCAGATTCACGGCGAACAGCTACTGCCCAGTAACGAGCGCTAACCGATGCTGATACGCTTCACCAAAATGCACGGCCTGGGCAATGACTTTATGGTGGTCGACCTGATCACTCAGCGGGCCCGCTTTACTCCCGAGCGGGTGCGCAAGCTGGCCGACCGCAACTTTGGCATCGGCTTCGATCAGTTATTGCTGGTTGAAGCGCCGACCGATCCAGAGATGGACTTCAAGTATCGGATCTTCAATGCCGATGGCTCCGAAGTTGAAAATTGCGGTAACGGTGCCCGTTGCTTTGCTCGCTTTGTCGCCCGCAAACGCCTTAGCGGAAAGCATAAGATTGCCGTACAAACCGCCAAAGGCCCGCTCTATCTGACCCTTAATGACGATAAAAGCGTCAGGGTCGATATGGGCACGCCCATACTTGCGCCGGATCAGATCCCCTTTATTGCTGAAACTGCATCCGTCTGCTACCCGATCGAGGTCGATGGCCAGCGCTTGGAGATCAGCGCCGTTTCTATGGGCAATCCCCACGGCGTACTGATTGTCGAGGATGTCGACAGCGCCCCGGTAGAACATCTGGGGCCGGCACTGGAAAACCATCCAAGGTTTCCCCAGCGAGCCAACATCGGTTTTATGCAGATTATCAGCCGCAATGAGATCCGCCTGCGCGTCTATGAACGCGGTTCCGGCGAGACCCTTGCCTGCGGCACTGGCGCCTGTGCCGCCGTCGTTGCCGGCCAGCGCCGAGGGTTGCTCGATCAACAGGTCAACGTCCATCTACGCGGTGGCGATATCGATATCAGTTGGAAAGGCGAAGGAACTTCTGTAATTATGGACGGGCCCGCCACCACGGTTTATGAGGGCAGGATTCAGCTTTGAATCCCCGCGATGGAGACAGCATGAACAAGAGCAAACCTAAGGCCACCACGACCGCTTCGCCAGATACGAGCGAACAGCAGGTGGTGGAGTTTCTCGAATCCCACCCGGAGTTTTTTGCCCGCCACCAGTCGCTGCTACAGCACCTGCGTATTCCCCATCAGCGTGGCGGTGCTATCTCGCTGGTTGAGCGTCAAACCGAGATGCTCCGCGAGCAAAACCGTGAGATGCGCAGCCAGCTGCACGATCTGCTGGATGCGGCTCGCTACAATGATCTGCAGTTTGAAAAAACCAAGCGATTGGTGCTCAGCCTGCTCGAAGCGGAAACCCTCGACCAACTTACCGATGCGATCGAAGAGGGACTCTGCCAGGATTTTAACGGCGACATGACCCGCCTGGTACTCTTTGACCAGAGCGTCGCCAACGTTGGCGGTAACCTCAAAACCGTCTCAATGCAGGCCGCTAAGACTGAAATTGCCGAACTCATCGACAACGACTGGGCACTCTGCGGCAACCTGAGCGAGCGTCAACGGCAATTTCTATTCGACGAGCGTGCGGACAAGGTGTTATCCGCCGCCGTAGTCCCCCTGGTCAAGGGTAATAGTTTAGGCCTGCTGGCTATCGGTAGCTTCGAAGCTAACTACTTCCACAGCAGCATGGGCACCCTGTTTCTCAACTACATCGGCGAAATTTTGAGTCGCGTTTTGGCCCGGATGCTCGCATCCACCCCGGCGCAATAGGGGTGGGGTCACTGGCCGACTGGATCGATGATTTCATCGATCATCTGGCGGCCGAGCGGATGCTATCGCCCCACACCCTGAGCAATTACCGGCGTGACCTCGATCAATTAGCAGGCTATTGCGGCGAGCAAAAAATAGCCCTCTGGAAGGATCTCGATACCCGCCTGATCCGCCGCTACATAGCCCAACAGCACAGCCGGGGCTTGTCTGGTAAATCTTTGCAGCGCAAGCTCTCCTCCTGCCGTAGTTTTTTCCGCTTTCTGGTCCGCGAAGGCCGGCTAAGTGACAATCCGGCGCTGGCGGTTAATGCGCCTAAAAGCCCAAAAAAACTGCCAAAACCTCTGGATGTTGACCAACTCAGCGAGTTGCTCAACCACCCAGGGATGGATCCGCTGGAGCGCAGAGACCTGGCGATGCTGGAACTGTTTTACTCCTCGGGGCTACGACTGGCCGAACTGGTCAGCCTGGATCTCAACAACCTTGACCTGCGTGACGCCAGCCTGCGCGTCACCGGCAAAGGGCGTAAAACCCGTCAGCTTCCCATTGGTCGCCATGCAATCAAAGCCATCGATCTCTGGCTGGAGATCCGCGAGCAGATGGCCGCTCCCGATCAAACGGCGCTCTTTGTCAGCCAGCGTGGCAGCCGCATCAGCCCCCGCAGTGTGCAGCTTCGACTTAAACGTTGGGGATTACTCACCGCCACCCAGGGCAAACTCCACCCCCACCGACTGCGCCACTCCTTCGCCAGCCATATGCTCGAGTCCAGCGGCGACCTGCGCGCGGTACAAGAGCTGCTGGGGCATGCCGATATCTCAACCACTCAGATCTACACTCACCTCGATTTCCAACATCTGGCAGAGGTCTACGACAATGCCCATCCACGCGCGAAGAAGTAAAACCGATGGCAATTACCTATGACGAACACCTATGACGAGCTCCTATCACAAGCGCCGATGACGAATACCTATGACTATTAAAGTAATCAGTTTCGACCTTGACGATACCCTCTGGGCGGTAAAGCCAGTGATCGTGCAGGCCAATCACGCCCTGTATCATTGGTTGGAATGCCATGCGCCAGGCTTTACCGAGCACTATCAATTAAAAGATTTTGATCGTCTGCGGATCGAGGTGCTCGAACGCCAACCTGAAATTTCCCACAGCGTCACGGCAATCCGGCTGGCCGTGCTGCGACGAGGACTAACTAAAAGTGGCTACAGCGGAGATGAAGTGAACGCACTGACCCAGGCCGCCTTTGACGTCTTCATCGCAGCTAGAAACCAGGTAACCCTGTTCCAGCATGCGCAGCAGATGCTGGCCGAACTGAGCACTCAGTATCGGCTCATCGCGCTGAGCAACGGCAATGCCGATATCGATCGGATAGGTCTAGGCGGACTGTTTGAATTCGCGCTCAATGCAGATCAGGTCGGACAGGCGAAGCCGCATCCACTGATGTTTGAACAGATGCTCGAACGTTGCGCAGTTGCCGCCGACCAGGTGATCCATGTCGGCGACCACCCCGAGCACGATATCCTGGGTGCTCAGAATGCGGGCCTGCACAGCCTCTGGGTCAACTTCGCACGAACCCCCTGGGCCGGAGGAACACCGCCGGATCTGGAGAGCCACTGCCTGAGCGAGGTTGCGGCCAAGATCCGGGGATACCTCCAGCCCAGCACTTAGTGATAGATCGCCCTCCGCTCCTCTAATACGCCCTGCTCTTCCAAAATGTCTACGTAGCCGGTAGTCGCTACTTGCTCTTGGCTTTCAACCAGGCGATAGAGAATGCCAGCAATCGATTTTATTTGGTCGGGCACCCCATGTCATGCTCAAACTATGCCCTCGAATAGGATCAAGATACTCAACCACGATGGCAAATCTCTGAACTTGTTGAACCTGTTTGCTGGGGACTCCGTCTGTGAGGCGATTTTTGCTCCGCATAAAGTGAATAATCCACTCCTTATCGCCGCCGGACAAGGCACCCAGAGGTCGAGCTGCGCGAATCAACATCAGGCCGAGTTGATCAGAAACATTTAACAAGGCCTTGGCTCGACTCTGAAACAGATCCGTTTCTGCTTGGATAACTTTACCCCACGGACTGGCGTTTCCCTGAAACCGTCTATACTCACCTAAACCGACTGCTTTGGTAGGTTAATGCGGCCGGATAATAACAACAGAGCACTCCCTATCACTATCATCAGGAGGCCGGCCCATGAGACCGACCAGTGTTGCGACCTTGCTGTTTTTGGGTTGCTTCTCGGAAGGGGCAGTTGCCGAGTGGCGACTGAATCTGAAACCAGGCATCAGTGAGATCAGCCGATCGGTATTTGATCTGCACATGCTTATTTTTTATATCTGTGTAGCCATCGCGGTGGTGGTATTTGGGGTGATGCTCTGGTCGATCATCTATCACCGCAAGTCTAAAGGCGCTAAGGCGCATCACTTCCATGAAAGCACCCTGGTCGAGATTCTCTGGACCCTGATTCCGTTTGTTATCCTGATTGCGATGGCATTTCCGGCCAGTAAAACCCTGATGGCGATGTACGACACCCGTGATGGCGAGTTGACGGTCCAGATCACCGGTTATCAATGGAAGTGGCGTTATCAGTATGTCGGCGAAGAGGTGGACTATTTCAGTGTCCTGGCGACACCTGCCGAGCAGATCAGTAATCAGCAACCCAAGGGGGAAAACTATCTGCTCGAAGTGGACAAACCGCTGGTGCTGCCTGCCAATCGTAAGGTGCGTTTTTTACTGACCTCCAACGATGTGATCCACTCCTGGTGGCTGCCGGCACTGGCGGTAAAGAAGGATGCAATTCCCGGTTTTATCAACGAGGCTTGGGCTG
>CAXBEA010000100.1:0-13960 GCA_963974645.1 uncultured Neptunomonas sp.
CTTAACCCGTAGCAGGTTAAACATATGCTCGATATTGGCCATCGACCCTTTGATCTCACGGTAGACAAATCCAAGAAAATTCAACGGCATAAACAATTGCATCATAAAGGCGTTGATCAGTACAAAATCACCGATACTCATCGCTTGCGCCGCGACCTGCTGCGCCGCCAGCCACATCATTCCGGTCATCGACACCGCGATAATCAGCGCCTGGCCACCGTTAAGTGCGAACAGCGATAGACGGTTCTTGCGCCTTGCCAGCTCCCAGCTAGCCAGTTCGCTGTCATAGCGTTGCGCTTCGAACTGCTCATTGCCAAAATATTTAACCGTCTCAAAGTTAAGCAGACTGTCGACCGCGCGGGTGTTGCTGGCAGAGTCAGCCAGATTAGCCTGGCGGACATACTTCGTCCGCCATTCGGTGGCAGTGATCGAATAGGCGACATAGAGCCCGATAGAGAGCAACGGAATCAAACCGAAACTGGCACCGTAGTTGATGAACAGCAGCCCCACCACCATCAGTATCTCGATAAAGGTAGGGCCTATATTGAAGACGAAAAAGCGCAGTAGGAAACCGATCCCGGTGGTACCGCGTTCGATATCGCGCGACAGTCCGCCGGTGCGGCGATTAAGGTGAAAACCCAGATCCAGACTATGCAGGTGTTCGAACACCTGCAACCCGATCCGGCGCATCGCCCGCTCGGTGACCCGTCCAAAAACGGTATCGCGCAGCTCACCAAAGAGTACGTTGGCAAAGCGCGCCAGACCGTAAGCCAGCACCAGCCCCAAAGGCGCCAGCAGCAAGCCCTGGCCGCTGCTCCGATCCAGCGCATCGACGATATGCTTGAGTACAAAGGGTCCGACCACGCTGGCCCCCTTGGCCAAGACCAGACAGAGCATCGCCACCGCAATCCGCGGCCGGTAGTCTTTCAGGTAGGGAAGAATCAGTGTCAACAGCTGCCAGTTGATCTTGCCGCCCGCTGAATCTGAATGGGTACCGTGACGCATCGCGAAATTTACTCGTGAGATTTAAAAATCCGAGTATAACAGTAGGGTAAGGTGCCGTATCAACCCTGAGCAAACGCTGATCAAAACCTCAGTAAACCTAAGTGCTTAAAACGTCGCAGCCGGCCCCATTTATGGTTTAATAGAACACTTGACCGGAAGGTCTCTGCCTCCGCAGAGCCGACAGCCTTGAATTAAGACAATGAAATCAGACCCTGAGAAACTAACCGAAAAACACCGCGAGCTTACCCATTCTGACGAGCGCCTGGTCATATCGCATGTGCAGCGCGAATCTGCGGAATGGTTTGTAAATACGCTGATGATCGAAGACTGCGACATCCCTTTTAAGTACCGTCGCAAGAAACGCTATAAAAGCTTGCAGGGGCAGCGCGTCAACCTCACCTATTATCCAGGTTCGGAATCCATTGCCGGGCTTGAGATAGACATCATGAACATCGTCAGAATCAAGCGCTCCTGACGCGGAGTTGGACGCCTAACCAACCAGCAGAGCTCGCTGAGCGCGAAAGCGGCTGAGAAGCCGAATCGACCTCAAGGGAACAAACGATCGGTCATTTTCAGCCGGAAGCAGTTTGGTATAGATAAAGAAAAGCCGATCACCGCGACTCTAAACTCGGGGTTTAGAAAACAGTGATCGGCTCGGCTCCAATTTTTATTTTTATTTCTGAGCGGTATTTCAGGCCACGCTTATTATTTTTATTACAGCAACCAACAACAGTTCGAACGTTTATTGTTATTATTTTTTTTGTTCTTATTACCCAGCAGTACTGCACATTGCAGGCCACTATTAGCAACCTGTTGTTTTTAAAAAAAATATAAGAAAAAAGTCTTTTTCTCCCACCTTTGCGAAAGCAACTGCTACCTATACACCCACATCAGGTAACACTTAATGGGTAAAAAGGTAGCATCTCTGCAAAGACCACCCCACATCCATGCCCTGCAGTCGTCGTTGGCAGCAACAAGCTGGATTCAATCAGGCTGCCCCGATCCTCCACCCATTGATTGAGCCAGATCAATCTTCGACTTAAAAAGCGCTCCAAACCTAGGTTCAAGATTGCAGCGGTATAGTTCTTTTCTAGACTAAAGCTATACGCATTTGTCCGACTCAATCCCGAGCCAGTACATCACCGATGTGTCCACCCATTCAGACCAGTGCGGCTACTGGCTGAGACAGCGATCCTGAGAAGCAAGATTCAAAAACCATCTCGATACAGGTTCAGACTGCGGTCTGGGTTAGTACAACAACCCAGCCGCTAAAAAAACGCAAATGTTCTACTCTGAGGGCAAAAACATGTCCCACGCCATTCATAACAAGACCATTATGATCGTCGATGACGATGAAAATATTCTCAAATCGCTGAGCCGGGTACTGCGCCAGGAGGGCTACCAAACACATACCTTCACCCGGCCTTACGACGCCCTGGAGATGATTCAGGTTGAAGAGATCGGGGTCATCATCTCGGACCAGTGTATGCCTCAGCTTGAAGGGGTAGAATTTCTGCGTTTAATCGCCAGCTATCAACCGGACGCGGTAAAAATAATCCTCTCGGGATATTTCCATGACCATGCTGTCGCGCCGCTGCTGGACCGTTCGCGTGCCTGGCGCTATGTAGCAAAGCCCTGGAGCGACGAAGATCTGCGTTCGACCGTCGCCGAGGCGGTCCTACTATACAACGCCCTTCCAGAGTGATCTGAGTGCGCGCCGACCCGCTCTACATCCTTGCATTACTGCGACGGTGGATAACGTTTTAGGATCGCCGCCACCGTTTCGGTAATAAAAACGTCGTACTGTTCTGGCTTATCGAACAGCCTGAGCCGCCGTTCAGCCATGCCGCGCCAGAGTAATCGCTGATCCTTAGGGTCACGCAGATCGATCACCAGCGTCGCCTCCCTGTACTCCTGCGACCGGGTGCCCAGAAACCCCAAACCTAGACCGCCACGATGCAGCGAGTAGCTACCTTCCAACCCCATAAATGCATCTAATTCGACCCGTTTCTCTATGCCTATCCGGTAACTAACCAACAGCTCGGCTTGATCCTGACTATCGCTACGCAGGATACCCTGGACGAGAAACTCAGCCTCGATTGCCCGCGCCACCCGATCGCTAACCAGTTCGCTGGTATAGACCGATGTCAGTTGCGGCTCGCTCTGGGGCGGCTGCCAGTAATAACGCCCGATCTGGCTAAAGTCATAGCCGGGGCGGTAATCAACGTTAACCGGAATTACCGTGCAGCCAGCAAGCAACAACAGAGACAGAGCAAATAACAGCGGGCGCATTTTCAGCTCCTTATAAAGACTCCCTGACAGGGGCGCAGATCGACATTTCAGAGGTCGCCACAGGGGATAACAAAACAAAAGCAGCCACCTTGAGTTTAGCAGGGGAAATAAAAACATGGCGTCCAGAGCCCGACAGCGGTAGCGTGCGCACTAACAGATTCAAGGGCAAGCGCATGAGATTTATCCACACCTCCGATTGGCACATCGGCCGCCAGTTTCACAATGTATCGTTGCTGCAGGATCAGCAGCATGTGCTGGACCAGCTGCTGGGCTATATCGCCAGCGAGGCGGTGGATGCGCTGGTGATCGCCGGTGATATCTACGACCGCTCGGTGCCCCCGGCTGCGGCGGTAGAGCTACTGGACCGGGTGCTTAACCGGGTCTGTTCCGAGCTGGGGGTGCCGGTGATCCTGATCCCCGGCAACCACGACGGTGCCGAGCGCTTGCGTTTCGGTGCCCGCCAGCTGCAACAGGCAGGATTGCATATTATTGGTGATCTGACCCAGATGACGACGCCGGTGATTCTGAGCGGTAAAGAGGATAAGTCGCCGGTACATTTTTTCGGTATCCCCTACAACGACCCGGCACTGGTGCGCGATCGCTTTGAAACCGAGGTTTCTAGCCACGATAAGGCGCACGCGTTCCTGATCGAGCAGATCAATGCGGCAGCCACTGCCGACCACCCCCGGGTACTGATCAGCCACTGTTTTATCGACGGTGCACAGGAGTCTGAATCCGAGCGACCACTGTCGATCGGCGGTGCCGACCGGGTCAGCTACGAACCCTTTAAAGCCTTCGACTACGTCGCTCTGGGCCACCTCCACAGCCCTCAGTACAAAGGTGAAAGCCATATTCGTTACTCCGGTTCGATCCTCAAATACAGCTTCTCGGAGCAGCACCAGAACAAGGGGGTAACACTGGTCGAACTCGATGAGAGCGGCTGCCGTACCCGCCATCTGCCGCTAACCCCCCTGCGTGATATGCGCATCCTCGAAGGCGAGCTGGCAACGCTGTTAGAGCAGGGCAAGGTCGATCCGCACGCCGAGGACTACCTGCTGGTACGGCTCACCGACCGCCACGCCATTCTCGATCCGATGGGCAAGTTGCGGGCGGTCTACCCCAACGTTCTGCATCTTGAAAAACCAGGCATGCTGGAGACCGGCGAACAACAACTGAGCCGCGACCAACTCAAGCGTGGCGAACTGGAGATGTTCCGTGACTTCTTCATTCAGGTCTCCGGGCAACCGCTGAGTCAAGATCAGGATGCGGCCCTGGTCGGTATCCTCACCGAGCTGCAACAGCCATCGGCCGCAGCCAAGGAGCCTTCTAGCACTGCCGAGGAGCCTTCTAGCGCAGCCGAGGAGCTCCAGCCATGAAGCCGCTGAAACTGAGCCTGCAGGCCTTTGGCCCCTTCGCTTGCAGCGAAAAAATCGACTTCAACCAGCTCGGCGACAACCCGCTGTTCCTGATCAACGGTCCGACCGGGGCCGGCAAGAGTTCGATTCTGGATGCGATCTGCTTTGCCCTCTACGGCCAGACTACCGGTGCCGAACGCGAACCGGCGCAGATGCGCTGCGATTATGCCGCTGCCGAGCGACTAACCGAAGTGACCCTGGATTTCAGTCTCGGGGATAAACACTACCGGATTCGCCGTGCACCGACCCAGCTTCGCCCCAAGGCCAAAGGCGAAGGTAGCACCACCCAGCAAGGCGAAGCCCAGTTGTGGCTTCTCGATGGCACCCCGAGCGGCAAGCTGATCGTGGCCAAAAAGGTTAACCAGGCGACCGCTGAGATAGAAACCCTGATCGGCCTCAACGTCGAACAGTTCCGTCAAGTGATGGTGCTACCGCAGGGGAAATTCCGCGAGCTGTTGATGGCCGATTCCAAGGAGCGCGAGAAGATCTTTGGCCAACTGTTCCAGACCCAGATCTACCGGCGCATAGAAGAGCGTCTCAAGGCGGAGGCAGCCGGTATTCGCCAAGCGGTCGAGCAGCACCAGAACCAGATCAAAGGGATCCTGCAGAGCGCCGAACTCAGCGCCGAAGCCGAGATAGACACCGGGCTGCTCGAGCTGCAACCGCAACTCGAGGCCGCCGCTCAGAGCAAGCTAGCGGCAGACGCAGCCCGATCTCGGACGACCCGCGACAGGGACCAAGCCGTCGCTCTCAGCGCCCGCTTTGAACGTCTGGCGCTGACCCAGCAAGATCTTGCCACCAAACAGCGCGAGGCACCTGCGATCGAGGCCAAGGCGCAATCGCTGCGGCTCTCCGCCAGTGCTGCCAAGCTCAAACCACTGTATGATCAACGACAACAGCAGCTCAATGATCTGGCGGCGACCGAAAATCAGTTAACCCAGTGCACGACAACCCTGGCACAGGCGCAGCGGCAACTGGCCAGCGCACAGCTTCAATCCGCCGAGGCCGAGCGCGCCCATGCTGGAGTTGATCCTATCAAGCGGCAGCAGCTGGAGCTGCAACAATACCAAGGCGGCATCGAGCAACTGGCCCTGGCGAACACCGAAGCGGCACAGCGCCAGCGCGCTGCCAGCGACTGCACCACCGCGCAAAAAGTCCAGCAACAGACCCAGCAGCAACAGCTCGATCAACAAGCCAAGCATGAACGCCAGCTAACCGAACTGGACAGCGCACTGGAAGCGCTGGCACCCACCCAGATTCAACTCAACAACCTGCAGCAGCAACTCAACCAGCGCCAGGAGCTGGAAACGCTGCGTAACCGACACCGGGCTCTAACCAGCCAGCAGCAGTCCGCGGTTCAGCAACAGACTCGCCGCCAGCAAGACTGGCAAACCGCTCAGACAGCGGCCAAACAGCTCGAATTATATTGGCATCAAGGTCAGGCGGCGTTGCTGGCCCGCGATCTCGAGCAGGATCAACCCTGCCCGGTCTGCGGCAGCGAAGCCCATCCCAACCCCGCATCGACGACCCATGCACAGCCACTGGTAACCACCGAACAGCTCGACATCGCGCGCCAAACTGAAGCAGCAGCCCGCGAGCTGTTGCACGCGGCCAAAGAGACCCTGGAATCCCGCAACCGTGATCTTGAGGAGAGCCTCAACAACGGCAAAAAGCTATCGGAGGCTATCGGCGAGCTGGCCAACCAACCACTGACCGAGGTACAGGCGGGTTTCGAGCAGCTGCAACAGCGGCTGAACGGATTGACCGCGCAGCAGCAGGCTCGGCAGGCTCTGGTGCGACAACTGGCTAGCCTCAAGCAATCGCTGGCAACCCTGGCGACAACCCTCGTCAGCCTCGATACCCAAGCTGAACAGGCTACCCATCGCTATGTCGAAGCGCGCAGCCGCGTTAGCCATATCGAGCAGCAACTCCCCGAAGCCTACCGCGATCAAACCAAACTGACCCATGCACTGCAGGGCTTGCAGGCGCAGATCAACGCGTTGGAGCAAGCGCGAAAGCGTACCCAGGAGGCTGCGGCCAACTGTCGCTCCGAGGTCGATCGGCTCACCTCCCGCAGGGACACCCTGACCCAGCAACAACAGCAACAAGAACAGCAGTGCCAAGCCAGCAACAGCGCTTGGAAACAGGCATGGAACGCGGGCCCCTTTAGCGCAGTCGAAGCGTTCCAGCAGGCTCTGCTCGACGAGCAACAGCAGCAGCGACTGCAATCGGAACTGGATACCTATCACTCGGCGCTGAACAACCTCAACGGCGCCTTGGCGTTGTTGCAACAGGAACTGGCAGGTAAGACCCTTCCCGATCTTCCCCTGATTGATGCCGCCCTCACCGCAGCTACTCAGGCCTTTACTGCCGCCGACAGCCACTGGCAACAGCTCGATAAGCGCTACAGCCAGCTGCTGGCGGTACAGCAAAAACTCAGCCGCGCACATCAGACCCAGGCGGCACTCGAAGCCCAGTATGCGATCTTCGGCACCCTCAGCGAGGTCGCCAACGGCCAGACCGGCGACAAGATCAGCCTACAGCGTTTCGTCCTCAGTGTGCTCCTGGATGATGTCTTGATTCAGGCCTCGCAGCGCCTCAACATCATGAGCAAAGGGCGCTACCAGCTGGTACGCAAATCCGAGCGTGCCAAGGGCAACAAGGCATCAGGTCTGGAGTTGGAGGTCGAAGACGGCTACAGCGGCAGCACCCGCGGCGTGGCCACGCTGTCCGGCGGTGAATCCTTTATGGCCGCGCTGGCGCTGGCGCTGGGGCTGTCCGATGTGGTGCAAGCCTATGCGGGAGGAATCCGCCTCGACACCCTGTTTATCGACGAAGGCTTCGGCAGCCTCGACCCAGAATCGCTGGATCTGGCGATCCGCACCCTAATCGACCTCCAGGCCAGCGGCCGCACCATCGGCATCATCTCCCATGTAACCGAGCTGAAAGAGCAGATGGCGCTACGGCTGGATGTGATCAGCGACCGCCAGGGCAGCCGGGTGCAGATGGTCTGTCGATAATAAAGTCCGATGCTATTTAGGCGAGTCAGGATGCTGCTGTCTGTTTGTTTGTTTGTTTGTTTGTTTGTGGATTAGTCTGAAATTGCTCCTGCAGTTAAGACAGCCCCACCCCCCCTTGTGGGTTGGGCTTTAGGTCGCATTGTCGGAATAAATTCCGACCCACAGGGATAGTGGCAAGTGCGGCAAGCCCGTCGGAACGGGGTGCGCCGACCCACAGGGATAGTGGCAAGTGCGGCAAGCCCGTCGGGAACGGGGTGCGCTACTCCCCGCTGGGAATTCTTCGCAGATTTACCTGTCGCGGTGCTGGCTGAAAATTTTAGCCTATCAGCTCAGGAGCCCATACCAACAGAACCAAACCAGTGGTTCAGGTGCTGGATAAACGCCTTATTTACCGCCTGCTCACCGGAACAGATACAGGCACACATGCAGAAGATGGTTGAAAGCCTGAAGCCTCTCTGGCAGCGATGAATACGTGACGAACCGTCGTTGGAATAGTAGGTGGCATCGACCCAATAAGTGGGTTCGTTAGCGCCTTTGTGCGGCTCATCATCGATCCAAGCCACCAAAATCCCATGCTGGCCCCTCACGGTAAAACTCGACTTCCTAGCGGAGGGCTGGGACTTCATCAAATTTGTCAGGTCCATACTGACACCCCACGTAGAGATCCAGATGTCTTAGCACTGCGCGGCCTAAGACTTGTCATACAGAATACAAATGCACTTTTTATGCCGCTACTATTTTCTTAAATCTAACCATGCAGTTAGCCTGTAAAGAAGCAGGGGCATGCGCGGACAGTGTAAATAATATCGACACCTAAGAGGGCCGATGGCCGTTATAGAGCCCACCTCACTGTTTGATCCTATACCCGGTCTTGAAGATCCAGCTGACGCCTGCCAGGCACAGCAGTAGAAACAGCAGTGTCATCCCCAGGCTGACGCCGACATTGACATCGGCGATGCCATAAAAGGACCAGCGAAAACCGCTGATCAGGTACACCACCGGATTGAACAGGGTCAGGGTCTGCCAGGGTTCGGGGAGCATATTAATCGAATAAAAGGCACCGCCAAGGAAAGTCAGCGGGGTGATCACCATCATCGGAATGATCTGCAGCTTTTGAAAATCGTCGGCCCAGATGCCGATGATAAAGCCAAACAGGCTGAAGGTGACCGCGGTTAACAGCAGAAACGCCAGCATCCACAGGGGATGGACGATCGTATAGTCGACAAAAAGTCGCGCGGTGACGAGGATCAGCAGCCCGATCAGGATCGACTTGGTCGCTGCTGCGCCGACGTAACCGGCGACGATCTCAAACCCGGAAACCGGCGCCGAGAGCACTTCGTAGATAGTGCCGGAAAACTTCGGAAAGAAGATCCCAAAGGAGGCGTTGGAGATGCTCTCGCTCAGCAGCGACAGCATCACCAGTCCGGGAATAATAAAGGCACCGTAGCTGATCCCATCGATCTCGCCCATGCGCGAGCCGATCGCGGTACCGAAGACGACAAAGTACAGCGAGGTCGATAGAATCGGCGAGGCCAGACTCTGCATCAGGGTGCGCCAGGCACGCGCCATTTCAAACATATAGATCGCCCGAATGCCATAAAGATTCATCGTCGTTCACTCACCAAATTAACAAAAATATCCTCCAGCGAACTCTCGCTGGAGTGCAGATCCTTCACATCCAATCCCTGCTGGCTAAGGCTACGCAGCAGTTCGGCGATGCCGGTATGCTCCTGCTGGGTATCGTAGGTGTAGATCAGCGTGGACGTATCTTCACCGCGTTCTAGCCGGTAACGATCTAACGCCGGCGGCAGCTCGCTAAGCGGGCTCTGCAGCTGCAGCCGCAACTGTTTTTTACCCAGCTTGGCCATCAGCGCCGATTTCTCCTCGACCAGCATCAGCTGCCCCCTGTTGATCACCCCGATCCGATCGGCCATATCTTCGGCCTCCTCGATATAGTGGGTGGTCAGGATAATGGTCACCCCACTGCTGCGCAGCTCGCGCACCATCGCCCACATATCCCGGCGCAGCTCGACATCGACCCCCGCTGTCGGCTCGTCGAGAAACAGAATCTGCGGCTCATGCGACAGCGCCTTGGCGATCATCACCCGCCGTTTCATCCCCCCAGACAACGCCATAATCCGAGAATCCTTCTTATCCCAGAGTGACAGTTGCCGCAGCAGTTTTTCAATATAGGCGGGATTAGGGGCCTTGCCAAAGAGGCCTCGGCTGAAACAGACCGTCGCCCAGACGCTCTCGAACGCATCGGTGCAAAGCTCTTGCGGCACCAGGCCGATCTTGCTCCTTGCCGCTCGATAGTCAGCGACAATATCCTGGCCATCGGCCAGGACACGTCCCTGACTGGGATTGACGATGCCGCAGATGATACTGATCAGGGTAGTTTTGCCGGCACCATTGGGTCCCAGCAGGGCAAAAATCTCACCGCGGCGGATCTCCAGATCTATCTGTTTCAGAGCGTGAAAGCTGTCGTAGTACTTGTCCAAAGCCTGGACCGAAATTACCGATGGCACTGCATCTCCTGGCACCCTGAAGGCGCGAAAAGTATCATTTGGAAGTAGGGGCGGTAAGACAGGTGTTAATCGCAGCATTGACTAGGGATTCGCCCAGAATCCATTCCTGTCGTTTTGAATCCCCTTACGCTTATTTAAAACTACCTTACTCGGGTTCAAAACTACTTTACTATAGCCACCCTTTGTCCTGTCCATACCGCCAGCGAACCCAGCCTATACCGATCAGCAAGCTTTGGAAAACAAAATGGATTATGAGTTTACAACCGATCCCATATATAACTACAGCGCCCGCTTCTCGATGGGCCATGAGGCGATCGGAAACTGGTTAACAATGGAGATCAGCGATAATCCGCTGCTTATCGACAAGCTGTTTGCAGCGATTCAACAACTGCAGCACAGCCAGATCTGGGAGTACCTGCTTGAGGGTAACGAGTACGCGATCGAGCTGTCCCGTGATGAGGCGAGCGTTCGCGCCCACAGCCTCTTTGCCGACGCCGAGGATTTCGATGCAGGCTTAAACCAGGGGTTTGACTATTACGATTCCGAGTCGGCCGCCCAGTGCGGACTGACCGATTTTACCACGATGTTGCAGGCCTGGTGCCAGTTTATCGGCCGACCGCGACAACCGCAGTAACAGACCTGCGCCACTTCAAGCCGCTGGCGAGCGCCACCCCCAGCATGATTACCAGTACCGCGATCATCCCGCTCAGCGCCAACGACTCACCCAGCAGCGGAATCGCAGCCAGCGCCGCCAATGCGGGGGTAAACGAGCCGAGCGCGGCAGTTTTCTCCGCCCCCAGCTGACGAATCGCAACCCCGTAGGTAAAGCCGCCGATGACGCCCGCGCCCAACCCTTGCGCCAACAGAAAAGGCCAGATCGCCGCCCAGGGGGTAGCGTTCAGGTTCGACTCCACCAACCCAAAAGCTAACAACAGTCCCAACCCCAACAACGAGCCACTACAGAGCAGCGCAGTCGCTTCCAACGCACCGATCCCTATCACCCGCAGCCCCAGGGTGTAACAGGCCCAAAGCAGACTCGCCCCCAGAAACGCCAGATGACCACGCCAATAACCCTGCTGCAGATCGAGCAGTGCGCTACCCAGCAGCACCAACACCCCCAGCAAAATCACCGCCAGTCCCAGCAAACGTTTGCGCGGTAACGGCTCTTTGAATACCAGCACCGCCAGCCCGGTGACAAACAGCGGCGCGGTACCCGGCACCAGCGCCCCCGCATGGGCTGCCGGTGCATAGCCGCTGCCCAGCGAGATCAGATAGAAGAACGGCAATCCACCCAGCATCAGCATCGCCCCGTAACGCCAGCGAATCGCGCCAAGTCGCGCGCGACATCGCAGCAGCCAGGGCAGAAACAGCAACGCCGGCAAGCCAAAACGCATCAGCGCCAGATCGGTCCCCGTCAGCGGCGATTGCCCCTCCGCCCGCAGCGACAATAAAAAGCCCACCCAGATCAACAGCGTCGCCAGCATGGCCAGAGCCCCCTGCAGATTTAAGACAGGTTCACCACGATAAGCATCCATAGAGCGGTTCCTGAAAGCTAAAAACAAGAGCGCCATTATCGGTTAAAGCGCACGGTTGATTCGTGCTATCAGAGTTGCAAATAGACCTTTATTTAGTCGATTATTGCGCCAACATAAAACGAAAAGGCATAAAAAATCACCAATGAAGAAACCGATTATAGATTCTACCGATCTCAAGATCCTTAAGGCGCTGCAGCTGGACGGTCGCCTCAGCAATGCCGATATCGCCGAGCAGGTGGCGTTGTCGCCCTCACCCTGCCTGCGCCGACTGCGGCGACTGGAGGAGGACGGGGTGATCGAAGGCTACCGGGCGCAACTCAGTCGCCATGCACTGGGGTTGGAGATGACGGTATTTGTGCAGGTCAAACTGCACGACCACAGTGCCGAATCGGTAGCCGGTTTTGAGCAGGCGGTGATCGCGATGCCTGCTGTAATCAACGCCCATACAGTATCAGGCTCGGCGGATTACCTGCTGGAGGTGGTGGTCAGCGATCTGAGCGACTATGACCGCTGGGTCAGACAGGTTCAGGTGCTGAAGATGGTGCGCGGCATCGAGAGTAACTTTGGCCTGCGGGCGGTAAAGCGCGAAGCGGCGCTGCCTTTAGCGAGTATCTAATTACGTCGTTTAACACCCTAGAGCGCCAATAATCCAGAGGTTTCTATGGTAGGAATGGGGATCTCGCCGATCGGCTAAATTCTACCTGAAAGGCAAAAGAGAGATCGGGATATATCTATCAAATATCGTTTTTGATCTTTTTACGACTATTGACTACTTATCATAATATGGCGTTAAAAACCCCGCGTTGTTATACTCCCGCGCGTTACGTACCGATGGCTTGAATTAATAATTTATTGAAGCTGTACGGGCTCGGCATTCATCATCTTATACTAGGGACGGCAATGAAATCATATACTAAAAGCTTAGCTGTTATTTTTATCACCTCATCCATGCTTCTTGGAGCAGGGTGCGCAAGTGTCAATACCGCGATAGAAAAAAGAAACTTACAAACGAGCACTCAACTCTCGGAAACGATTTTTCTTGATCCTGTTGGCTCAGCACAAAAAACCCTATTCATCCAAATAAAAAACACTTCTGATCAGCAAGGTTTATCTATCGAGGGCGATATTAAAAACATAATCGCCCAAAAAGGCTACACCATTTTAGAAAACCCTGAGGATGCACATTACCTCCTCCAGGCCAGCATCTTAAAATCCGGAAAATCAACCCCCCAAGAAACGGCAGGATACTTAGGCGCTGGATTTGGCGGGGCAATTATCGGTGGGATGGCAGGTGCGTATAGTGGAAGCGGACGCTCAGCCATTGGCGGTGGCTTAATTGGTGCAGCAGTCGGCGTTGTAGGCAACGCACTGGTTAAAGACGTTTACTACAGCATGGTAACTGATATTAAAATTAGTGAGCGTACGAAAACTGGCGTAGTCGTCTCTTCCGCTGAAACAAGCACGGTCAGTCAAGGTAACAGTGGAACTATTACCCAAACCACAAATGAGACAAGCGACAAAAAAAGCTGGACAACTCGAATCATTTCTACAGCCAACAAGGTTAATCTAGAGTTTGAAGAGGCTCAACCTAAGCTCATTGAAGGACTATCTCAGTCCATTGCTGGAATTTTCTAAACAAAAATCCGTGTTAAAGACAGCCCTAGATTAAACTGGGGCTGTCTGTCCTTATCTTCATCTAATCCGTTACCGAAAAATCTCTTCTTTCTATAACCATGTCTCGACCTACCCTGCCGTTTTAAATAACGTTAAAAACTACCCCCACTCATTAGCGCTGTTCAGGTCATAAAAGAGCGAGACGATAGCAAGGCACTGTCCGGTATGACTCTGCGGGATGATGCTTACTGGGGCGGCAGGCCGCCGCTAATGGCTGCTTAACGTCTACTTTTAGCGCCAGCTAAAAAAGGAAGGGTTACCCTTCAACAGACGTTTCGAGCTGTTTTAGCCCATGCCGGGCTCACTGGGACGGAATTCATTCCGACACCAGCGCTGTGGTCGTCGGGTTGAAACCCAACCCGAAACCCTGTTCTATCCACCGGGTTTCGGTACAGCCGCTGGTCCGCCATTAGGTGCCGCCTCTGAGCGGCTCATCTAGCCGTAGGCGACAGCCGGTAGCCAGATCACCAGCTGCGGCCAGAGCACCAGGA
>CAXBEA010000101.1:0-13917 GCA_963974645.1 uncultured Neptunomonas sp.
CACTGGCGAAAAGCAGCAGCACCCGGGTGGTTTAGATCGGCGTAGCGAGTAGGATTTATCTGGATAACACTGTAGGGATTAAAGAGCCGTTTATCGCCCTCCAGCAGCAGTTCGAGCTCTACCTTGCTGGAATAGGCCAGCCAGGTGCCACGGTCGGTCAGGGTATAGCCGCCGGTTTCGCTGCTGATCTGCAGCACTTTGCCCATTCCCTGGCCAGCTTCCCGGTACCATCTGCCCTTGGGGTGGAGATCGGCTTGCTGCCAGAGCGCTTTCTCTTTCTTGTGGGTGCCTGAGTCATCGCCGCGGGAGATGAAGATCGCCTGCTGCTCGGCGATTTGGCGCATAGCTGCGGCGACATCTGAGTGTCCACGGATACCCGCAGGATCAGCTGCCGGGCCAACTAAAACGAAATCGTTGTACATTATCCCGGTACGCTGCTCGCCGTAGCCCTGGGCAACGAAATCCTGTTCGGCTTTGGGGGCGTGGACCAGCAATACATCGACATCGCCGTCGCGGCCCATCCGCAGAGCGGCGCCGGTGCCTACCGCGATCACCTGGACTTCGGTGCCGGTCAGGCGTTGAAACTCCGGCAAAATAGCATCGAGCAGACCGGAGTTGGCGGTGCTGGTGGTGGTGGCCAGGCGAAGCGTATCTGCGTGTAATACCTGGCTGCTGAGGGTTAGCGAGAATGCCAATAGCAAAGCCAGGGCAGGGCGAATCAAAGTGCTTATCATGGCTGTTCCTGTGTTAATGAGGTGGTTTAGCAGCGATGCCCAGCCTCTACGTCTTTACAGTCTCCGCGACACGGACGAAAAACGGGCTGTAGTTGGGTGTAGGTGCAGTTCGCTGTAGTTGAACTCTAATTTAGGTGTTTGCAAATAAGGTGCCATGCTGCAAAATTAGCGCTGGTTGGCAACAGAAGGGCGGCTGCGACCAAGTAAAGACGCGCTTGAGGTGGATTTAGGCTAGGCAGTTAGGACAAAATGACCCGTATCCAAGACTGTAGGGGTCGAAATGACACGATGCTCTGTCGTAAGGAGTTGGTTGTCGGCTTATACGTCAGTTTAATTGACTCTTTTGCTTAAGCGAGGTGATCATAGTCAGGTTGTGCGGCGCCAGCACGTCTGGTTAGACGTTTATAATCATGGGATTCAATCGTGGATGAGAGTTAAGTGCGCTATTGTCGCTGCTTCATATTCTGTCCAAGATTAACCTGGCTCCTTAATAATAATTACTAGAGGTGGCATGCGTGACAATCTCCCTACCACGGGATCCTAGTAACCTCGCCGCTCGATCTGCGGCGTCCCCTACGTCAAAAAAATCCAGTTCCAGTCGCCAGGCGTTTTCCATCCTGATCGTCGATGATGAGCCGGGTATTCGTGAGTTTCTGCAGCGGGCGTTGGCCAAAGAGTATAGTTTGGTCGAATCGGTTGGTTCTGCAGAAGAAGCCGAATCGCTACGTAGTCGTTGTCATTTCGATCTGTTGATTGTCGATATCTGTTTGCCGGGTAGTTCCGGCGTCGATTGGTTGGCCGATGTCGCCAGCCGAGGGCTAGAATCGGACGTTATCTTTATGACCGCCTTCGCCGATCTAGACAAGGCGATCGAGGCGCTGCGGATCGGTGCCGCCGATTTTATTCTTAAACCCTTCCGGCTCGAACAGATGGTCTCTTCGGTACGGCGCTGTATCCAGCAGCGCCAGTTGCGTCGTGAGAATTTTGTACTCAAGCGCCAAATTGACGCGCTTTATTCGACCCAGGGGATGATCGGTAATAGTGCAGAGATCCGATCACTCTGCCAGTTGATTGCACGCGTAGCACCGACCCCCTCGGTGGTGTTGGTTGAGGGTGAATCGGGCACCGGTAAAGAGCTGGTGGCCAATGCGATGCACCGTCTGAGCCACCGTAAAGGTCCCTTCGTTCCGATCAACTGTGGCGCTATCGCGCCTGAGTTGATCGAATCCGAGCTGTTTGGTCATGTCAAAGGCGCTTTTACCGGCGCGCAGCAGTCGCGTGATGGGCTGTTTTGCTACGCCGACGGGGGTACCCTGTTCCTGGATGAGATCGGCGAGATGCCGCTATTGATGCAATCCAAATTATTGCGGGTGCTGGAGGAGGGGCGGATTCGTCCAGTCGGTAGTGAACGCGATATTCCGATTGATGTGCGGCTGGTTGCGGCGACCAACCGTGATCTTGAGCAAGAGGTACAGCTGGGGAATTTCCGCCAAGATCTATTTTACCGCCTTAACGTGCTGCGTTTACGGGTGCCGCCGTTGCGTGAGCGAAGTGAGGATATCCATCTGCTGGTGCAGCACTTTTCTGATCAACTGGCGAAGAAGCTGGGATTACCCGCGATCCCCTTTAACCATGATGACCTGCGGCTGATGCAGAGTTATGACTGGCCCGGTAATATCCGCGAGCTGAAAAACCTGATCGAACGTTGCCTGTTGCTGGGGCGTCTACCGGCGGAGGCGTTACGGGGCGATTCGCTTGAAGACTGTCCCGATGATTGCGGCTACCCCGGTGACTGGGGTCTGGATAGGGTCGAAAAGGATCATATCTTACGGGTCCTGGGTCTTGCCGAGGGTAATAAAACCCAAGCGGCTAGGCAGCTAGGAATTGCTCGGAAAACCCTTGATCGGAAACTTCAGGGCTGGCGTGAAGCGGCTCAAGCTTGATGGTTAAACGTTTGTATCGGTGGGTGTTGAGTAACCTGCGCTATCGTTTGCTGGCGCTGGTGCTGTTTCCCATCCTGCTGGTGATGCCCGTGGTCGTCGGTATGGCCTATCTATGGAGTAACGAGGTCAGCTATCAGCAATTACTGATGAAGGTGAATACCGATCTCTCGGTCGCCCATGATGCCTTCGAGCGTAGTCAGCGCAGTTATTTGCAACAGCTATCGCGGGTCGCAGAGTCTTATCCTTTCCAGCGTGCCGCTCAGGCGATGTTCTCCGCAGATCCAGATCCCCGCCCTTTAGATGTCCAGCTGGCAAGATTACGGCAGCGCTCTGAATTCGATTTTGCCTACATCGCCGATGCCGAGGGTTGCGATCTGATCGGAACGTTTGGCTGCGATATCAAGCGAGTACCCTTGATGACCCAGGCGCGGCTAGAAAACGGCAGTGCAGGGGTGACGCTGTTTTCAGAATTGGAGCTGCTGCGGATAGATCCGGCCTTGGCTGCAGGGGTTTATCTGCCGATTCAGGATACGCCCAGGTCAATTCCTCAGCTTCGCAAAGCCGAGGATCGAGGTATGGTTATATTAAGCTACTACCCGATCTGGGATATCGACGGCGATGTACGCGGCTACCTGACAGCCGGGGTGCTGGTGAACGGTAATTTCGCCTTCGTTGATGGCCTCAAGCGACTGGTCTACGGGAAAGGTAGTCTGGTTGAAGACAGTCTGGGTACGGTCACTGTATTTCTCGGCGATGTACGGATTAATACTAACGTTCCCAGCCAGTTACAGCGTCCCAGTGAGCGAGCAGTTGGCACCCTGGTCTCTAAGGAGGTCCATGACCAGGTGCTCGAGCGGGGTGAAAAGTGGATCGATCGGGCGTTTGTGGTCAGTGAATGGTACATCTCAGCCTACGAGCCGATTATCGATATTTACGGTGAGCGGGTCGGGATGCTCTACGCCGGATTTCTGGAAGCCCCGTTCAAGGAGAGCTATTTTCAGGCACTGCGCTGGTTGGCCACCCTGTTTGTATTGGTCACCCTGCTCAGCGTCGCTCTGGCTGTGGCCGGGGCCAAGTCTATTTTTAAGCCGATCGAGGCGATGGCAAGGGTGATGCGTCAGGTCCGCTTCGGCCGGGAGGTGCGAATCGGCCGGCTCGATACCCACGATGAGTTGAGTATGCTGGCGACCCAGTTTGATGCCATGTTGGATCAGTTGCGTGCCCAGCAGCAACAGATTCGCGTCGATGCAGATCAGTTAGAAGGCAAGGTGGCCGAGCGTACCGAGCAGTTGCAGCAGCGCTCGATCGACCTACAGCAAAATATCGACCTGCTCAATCGGACCCGACAACAGCTCGTGGGCAAGGAGAAGCTGGCGGCTATCGGCGAATTGACGGCCGGTATCGCGCATGAGATCAATAACCCTACGGCGGTTATTCTGGGCAATATGGACCTGATGATGCTGGAGTTAGCGGAGGCGGGCGAGCCGGTCAAACGCGAAGCCGAACTGATTGTTGAGCAGGTTTATCGTATTCGCGCCATCATCGCCAATCTGCTGCAGTACTCTCGCCCCAGCGATTACATGGCTGAGTTGTCATCGATGGATCTGAACCGGGTAGTTAAGGATACCCTAGTGCTGGTGCGTCATGACTTGGCCCAGAAATCGATCCAGCTCAAGCTCGATCTGCGCGCAAATAGGTTGCTGCGCTGCAATCCACAGCAATTACAGCAGGTGTTGATCAACCTGATCGTCAACGCCGTTAACGCGATGGTTGGCCAGGGGCGTCCGGGTAAGCTGACGATTCGCACCCGTAACCGAGGTGAGGGGGTGATGCTGGTCATTAAAGACAACGGCTGTGGTATCGATAGCAGGGTACTACCGCGAATTTTCGATCCTTTCTTTACCCGTACCCAAGGCGGGACCGGGCTAGGGTTGTCGGTGAGCTACGGTATTTTGGAACGCTTTGGCGGTGAGATTACGGTGCGTTCACGGATGGGAGTAGGCAGCTGTTTCTTTGTCTTGCTAAAGCTCAACCCTAAGATTAATGAAGCCGAAGAGGTGCTGCTGCGGAGTCTGGCCTAGTCCGGCTAGCAGCCTCTGTTGGCCGATGGCGCCTGTTTTAATTAGGATTTTTTAGCCAGAAAGATGGTATGTCGGCTGCCTTTACCCGCGCGCGCCCTGACTGTTTGCGTCGTCACTCTGAAACCTGATTTTTTCAACCGAAGCTCAAAGGAGGCGTCTGGGAAGGCCGACCAGATCGCTAGCATCCCTGCAGGGCGCAACGATTGGTAAATCGCCGCTAAGCCGGAGATGGAATAAAGTTGATGGTTATCGGTATGGGTCAGCCCCTCGGGACCGTTATCAACATCGAGCAGGACCGCATCGAAGCGGGGCTTTTTATCGGCGAAGAGATCCGCTACATCGCCGAGCTGGACGCGGCTACGAGGGTCCTGCAAGGGCTGTCCGGCGCATTCACCCAGCGCCCCTTTATTCCATTCGACAACCGCAGGGATCAGCTCGGCGACGGTAACGGTTGCCGACGCTGGAACGGTTCTGAGAGCTGCGGCCAGAGTAAACCCCATCCCCAGGCCACCGACCAGCACCTGCGCATCTTTGGTGGTTGCGATATGCGCGCAGCCGAGCTCGGACAGCGCCTCTTCCGACCCATGGGCGCGGCTGTTCATCAGTTCGCCGCGCACGCCGGAAAGGCGGATGGAAAACTCCTCGCCGCGTTGCGACAGCTTGAGTTCGCCGCCACCGTTGGGGATCTCGGTGCTACCTAATACTGTCCAGGGGATCATGCTGCCTCAACTCACGTCCGAAATTGCAGCGCGCACTCTACCACAGCTGGAGAAAGCCGGGGTGCTTGCGTTAAAGGGGGGTTAAGAGGACCAGACCAGCTTGCCCGATTCGCTAAAATCATAGCCGCCCAGGCGTTGGGCCTGGTGTTGGCTTTCAGGGCTCTCGAGTTGGCGCATCAATTCACGAAACAGGCGCCGGAAAAAGACCCCGCGGTATAACGCCAGGTCAAAACTTTCCCAGCCCATAGAGACAAAGTCGAGCCCGAACTCAGCAGCGGTACTGCGTGCGCCCGGCCCGGCGTCGGCCAGTCCCATGGCGATCTGTGAGCCGATTTCGCGTTCGGTCAGGCCCTGCTCGACCTGATTAAGCTGTTCCAGTTTGTAGCCACAATGACTCAGTGCCTCTTCCATAAACCGGTTGGAACCGGTGCCCTCCTGTCGTAGTGCCCAGCGTAACTCTGATTCGAACAGGCTAGGGACGCTGCTGAATTTGATCCGGGTATCGGGGGTGACGATGATGCCGATCTCGCGCTTAAATGCGTGTACCAGCACCCATTTGTTATGCTGGCGGTGCCGACTCAGCAGTGCCGGGTGGCGCAGCTGGCTCTCCTCGGCGGGGCCCCAGTGGATGGCGGCAACATCGGCACGCTGACGCGCCAGTAACGATAACCCCAACCTTGTGCCGGTGCTGGAGTAGCTGACAATGGCGCTGGTTTGTATTTGCCGTGCCACCTGGCTGACCGCGCGGTGCATCAGCGGGTCGTCGCTGCCGGCGATAATAAGTCGGTCAAGCAGTACCCCGCCGTGGCTGGATTCGAACAGCCACTGATCGACCAGATCACGAGGAAATAGCCATTTGCCGGTTATTTTGGTAGCGGGGATCTGCCCTTCGCTGGCCAGCGCATAGAGTTTTTTTTCATTAAGTTGCAGGTAGTCTGCGGCCTGCTTGATATTCATGAATTTGGGCGGTTCGGCTGGGCTGAGCTGACGTGGGGTCAGCGTCTCTAGCATCTCGGTCATGCGCAGCTCTCCTCTTTCTTGTGAGGGGTAAAGGCCTTGTGGAGCGTTTTATCAGGCGTTGTCTGAGTCGCCGTATCCGTGCGCTTAGACGATGAGGACAGTGGTGTGGGACGCTGGTCATAGATAATCCGCTCTTGGCCATTAAAGACCATGAAGTGTTGGCCTTTGGCGCGGCCGATCAGCAGCAGTCCGACTTGCTGGGCGAGCTCCATCCCCATCCGGGTGACGCCGGAGCGCGATAGCAGCACCGGGATGCCCATCTGCGCGACCTTGATCACCATCTCCGAGGTCAAGCGGCCGGTGGTATAGAAGACCTTGTCCTGGCCTGGGATCTGTTCGAGCAGCATCTCCCCGGCCAGGGTATCGACCGCATTGTGGCGGCCCACATCTTCAACAAAACTAATCACCTGGGTGCCCTGGCAAAGCGCACAGCCGTGGACGGCGCCCGCCTTCTTATAGATATCGTTTTGCTGGCGCAGCTCCTCGAGCAAGCCGTAGATCTGTGACTGGGCTAGTTCGACCTGGGGTAGTTTGATCTGATCGATCTTATCCATCAATCCGCCGAACACCGTACCCTGGCCGCAACCGGTGGTGATGGTGCGATGCTGCATTTTATCCTCCAGATCGCTGACCCCGTCCCGGGTGACCACGGCGACAGCATTGACCTCCCAGTCGACCTGTACCGCTTCTACCTGCTCGATATGATCAATAAAGCCTTGATTGCGAAGATAACCCAGGGTCAGTAGCTCCGGGCTGCTGCCTAGCGTCATCAGGGTAACGACCTCCTGCTTGTCTATATAGAGGGTCAGTGGTGATTCCCCCGCGATCGAGACTTGGCGCTGCTCGCCCTGTTCGTCCCAGGCACTGACTTGATGAGTGTTGATAAAACCCGCGTGTGACATCTGTGGACGGTATAGGCTGCTCATAGGGCTATCCTGTGGGTTTGACGCTATTACCTGAAAACTAATAGAGGAGTGCTAGAGCAAGTTTTGTGCCTTAGGCTGGGTACTGCTAACACGGCCGTTAGCTGGGCTGCTGTGGGACAAAATGTCCAGTCATCATGCTGTCAGCGGTACTTTTTGTCCCTGAGTGCGGCTTGGCGTGGATGCGTGACTTGAGGGTTGCTGTAGGCGCAGTGGTTCTAGTCAGGGATGTGGCGAATAAAGCAGCTGATGGAATGGATATTGCCTTAAGGCTTCAGTAGCGCGGTTTTTTTACGCTGTGATAGTACGCCTGAATAGTGGCACCTGAAGTTTAGGTGTTATCGGGGTCGATTGAAGAGACAAGATTAGAGAGATGCTAGATGTCAGAATCTGAAAACACCGCAGCGGTAACTGCCGCTGAATTATCACCTGACGCCAGCCCGTCCGAGGGTGTTGAGATCCGATTCTGGCCGCTGCTGTTGCGTCTACGCAAGCAATTGGTGAGTAGGGGCCGTTGGGAGGTAGATAGCTGGTCATTACAAAGCTGCAGCAGCGATCGAGACGGGGTTCAGCGGCAATCGCTGGAGTGCACCGAGCATCCGGTGGCAGATCAGCCGACAAGCACCGACTACGAGTGGAGTGGCTTGGTGTTGCAGCTTTACCGTGATGAGCGGGCCGCCTATCGCTTTAACCTCAGTGCTCGGGATCCCCGCATATTCGTAGTCTGTAACGAAGAGGAGGGGTTGATGCGGCCGTTTGCGGTGTCTGCCAGCCAGGACGTGGCCTCATCCTATATGGATGGCGGGGAGGAGGATGTCTATTCGGTAGCGATGCCGGCGGCGATCCAGTGTTGGATAGAAGCCTTTATTGCTCGTCACGGTGAGCCGGAGCTCGATGCGGGAAAAAGTAAGCGTCGTCACCATGGGCGGCGTCCTAAGGGCGGGGATAAGGGCGGTCATAAAGGGGCTCCTGAGGGCGTTGAAGGGACAGCGAGCAGCGTTTCAGGTTCGAACCTAGACCGCCAGTCGGCACTCAAGTCCAATGCATACAAGGCTGGGCCTGATCATGACTGATACGCAACCCGATGGGTTTTTGAATCGCTGGTCCCGGCTAAAAACCACACCCGAGATCGAAACGGTCGATCTGTCACAGATCGATCTGCCGCCTTTGGCGGAGCTGCCGCTAGCGGGGCAGGTCGAAGTTGGGACAGTCCGCGCTGAGGCAGTTGTCGACACTCAGATCGACACTCAGGTCGGCACTCAGGCCGAGAGCGAGAAGGATGCAGAAAGACTTGCAGATGCTGAGGTGTTGGCGTTGACCGATGCCGATATGCCGGATATAGAAACACTGGGCGAGGATTCAGACTTCAGTGGTTTCTTGTCAGAGAAGGTATCGGCGTATCTAAGGCGCAAGGCGTTGCAAAAGCTGTTTCATCTGCCCGAATTTAACCTCCGTGACGGCCTTAATGAGTATGACGAGGACTACAGCACCTTTATCCCTCTGGGCAACACCATCACCTATCAAATGAAACAGTTTATCGAGCGCCAAAAGCAAGACTTTAAGGATGCGCTTGAGGACGATCCGGATGCTGCTGTCAGGGTTGATGAAAAGGCAACTACTAACGCGGTTGCTACAGAAGGAGTCGATTCTGAAGTGGTTGGTTCTGGCGTGGTTGATTCTGGAGAGTTTGATCCGGAGTTGGCGGCTGACGCCGAAGAGGATGACCTTGGCTGTTGTGAATAGGTCTTTTTGATACTACCCCTTATATCAAGCAGGGTCATTTTGACCCCTGCTTTTTCGATCTGTCGTCTTTGCTTGGATCCCCGGGGTAATCAAGGGGGGATTTTCCTGGTAAAGCAGGTACAGCAGTTGCAATCAATCAAGGCTAACGGAGTTAACAGACGCGATGAATCGATCAGCGCTTGAACGATCAGAATCAGCAGAACCCGCAGTACTAGAGTCGACAAAAACAAAAATGAAGCCCAGCCAGTCAGCCTCAGAGCCGCACGCGCAGGTCGAGAAAAATCGACAGGCACGCGAGCGCGCCCTGCCACAGGTGAGTCCGGCGATTAACTTGGCCGCGGCCGGGGTGACTTTTGAGTCGCAGGGACGGTTGTTGATTCTGGGTGCGGAGCATCGAATTCGATTGGCCGCATCTCGACTTGTCGAGCAGGGTAGTCTGTTGTCATCGATGGTTGGTTTGGTGACCGAGGCGATGCCGGCGCAGATCGATGCTGAGATGGAAGCCGCTGCCGGAGCTGTACCCGATCTGAATCTATACCGGCTCCCTTTGTCTCGGTTGCGGGGCTACCTAGGACAGTTTGATGTCCAGATCGAGCTGGACACCTCAGAGGGGGTGGTTTCGCAGAGCCTGGCCAAGCTGGCGCTGGGTGTCGAGATGTTTGATCTGGTGCTGGATCTGGGTGCACAGTCGCAATTGAGTGCAGCGCTGAAACCGGCCGGGTACTTTGCTCCCCAGAATGCGCAGCAGCTTAGCCAGGCGCTGCTGGAGATCCCAGGCCTGAAGGGCGGCTTTGATAAGCCGCAGTATTTTAAAGTTCATTCAGATCTGTGCGCGCTGAGTGGCAGCAATATGACCGGTTGCACCCGCTGTTTGGACGTCTGTCCTGCGGATGCGATCAGTGTTGCGGCCGGTGTAGTGCAGATCGACGCCCATCTGTGCCACGGTGCTGGCGGCTGCGCCAGCGCCTGTCCGACCTCGGCGATTCGCTATGGATTTCCCCAGCCTGGCTTGTTGCTCGATGCACTGCAGCGGCTGATCCGTGTTTACCGTGCGGCGGGTGGCGATGCGCCTTCGCTGTTGCTGCATGATGCGGCTTTTGCAGAGGTAGGGCTTGGCGATCTATTACCGCAGCTGCCAGGGCAGATGTTGCCGTTACAGGTTGAAGAGACCGGTAGCGCGGGGATGGAGGTCTGGTTGTCGGCAATCGCGCTGGGCGCCACCGAGGTCAACCTGCTCCAGGATGCCAATCTTCCCGAATCGATCGCGCTGTTGCTTACTACAGAGATCGAAACCGCTAACCGCATGTTGCAAGGGATACAGCTTGCGGCGCGGGTCGCGTTGGTGACGGTGGAACAGCTGCTGGCCAGTGTAGAGTCGCAAGCTACCGCTGTAGACGCTACCTCTCCCCTGTCTGTTCCTGTTGTTGACTCTATCAGCCCGATTGCTCAACTGGCGCTACAGGCCGACAAGCGGGCGCAGATCTCTCAGGCGATGAGCCATCTGTATCAGCAGGTCGCTGAGCAGTACGCCCCTGAACAGCACACTAGCCCTGAGCTACCAACAGAGGTTTTACTCAGTCGCGGCGCTGCTTTTGGTCGGGTCGATGTTAAAACCGAGGACTGCACCCTGTGCATGGCCTGTGTCGCCATCTGCCCGACCAAGGCGCTGAAAAGTAATCCCGACACGCCGCAGTTGAGCTTCGTCGAAGATGCCTGTGTTCAGTGCGGTCTCTGTACCCAAGCATGCCCTGAATCGGTGTTGAGCTTGACTGCCCGCTACCAGCTCGATCCTGCGTTACGGACTCAGCCTCGGTTGCTGAAAGAGGAACAGCCCTTTTGCTGTATCAGTTGTGGCGAGCCCTTTGCGACCCAGAGTGTCGTTACCCTGATGCTGAAAAAACTGACGGGCCACAGCATGTTCGACGCCGATGGGCTACGCCGGTTAGAGATGTGCGCCGATTGCCGGGTCGTTGATATTGTCAGAACCGATCCGGGTGGTGATCTGTTCGCGATGGCCAAAGGCCGTCCCGCCGAAGAGACAGAGATTAACCTGGCGCAGGTCGAAGCTAAGACTAATGCGGATGAGGTGGCGTCATGAGTGATTTGATGATGTCCGCTGCTGATGCAGTCAATGCAGTGGATCCGTTAGCTTCGCAGGCTGTCGCCGTCCAGTCTGCTCAGGCAAGTCCGCTGGAGCTGTTTCGTGCCGATGCCTACGCGCTGCTAGGTTCACTGCTGTCACAGGCACCCTCGCAAGAGTTGTTGCAGTGGCTGGTACAGATTGAACTGAACGAGGACCAGTTGTCCTCGATGCATGAGGCTTGGGGGGTGTTGCAGATGGCGGCCGGGCGAGCTTTCCCCGAACAGGTTGCTGAAGAGTATCACTGCCTCTTTATCGGTGTCGGCCGAGGTGAGTTGTTGCCCTTTGGTTCCTGGTACCTGACCGGATTTTTGATGGAAAAACCACTGGTTGCACTGCGTCAGGATCTGGAGCAGCTGGGGTTTGAGCGCGACAGCGATGTGCGTGAGCCTGAGGATCATATTGCCGCGCTCTGTCAGGTGATGGCGATGTTGGTGAGCCCCGAGAGTGGCCTGAACCGGGCTGCACAACGGCAGTTTTTTGATCGCCACCTGGCGCCCTGGTGGCAACGATTTTTCGATGATCTGCAAGCTAGTCAATCAGCGCATTTTTACAGTGCCGTTGGCCGTTTTGCGGAGTTATTTTTTGAGCAGGAGGCGCAGCTGCTGAGTAACGCATAGCGCGTTCGGTTTGCCTCTGGCGAACAGTTCCCAGTTACGAAAAGCCGCAGTTGTGCACTCTAAGCTGAATCTAAAAAGAAGACCAAGAAGGAGAAGGGCATGAGTAAGCATAAGTCGGCGGCTGATCACAATAATACCGATCCCGGACGTCGCCTGTTTATCAAGGCGATGGGTGTGGCAGGAGGTGCTGTAGCTGCGGTTGCTGTTGCCGGTGAGGCAAGCGCCGAGGTGGTAGAAACAAGCAGCCAGGAACCGAAAGCCTCGCAGGGCTACCAGGAAACCGATCACGTTCGCGCATATTACCAAAGTGCTCGTATCTAATAAGAACTCAGGAGTAGGTGAGGACAAACCATGAGACTGACTCCCAAGCAAATTCCATCCGAGAGCACGACGGAGCAGAGCCAGACCGGCTTGAGCCGGCGTAGCTTCCTGAGTAACAGCGGTATCGCTGCCGGAGGCGTTGCTGCGGCTACGCTGCTGGCGCCGCCAATGATGCGCAAGGCGACGGCCGCCAAGGTTGCCAACACGCCAGGCAACGCTGAAATTAAACGTACTATCTGTACCCACTGTTCGGTGGGTTGCGGTGTTTACGCCGAAGTTGAAAAAGGGGTTTGGACCGGTCAGGAGCCGGCTTTTGATCATCCCTTTAACAAAGGTGCCCATTGCGCCAAGGGCGCAGCGTTGCGCGAGCATGGCCATGGCGAACGCCGGCTTAAATACCCGATGAAGAAGGTTGCGGGTAAGTGGCAGAAGATGTCATGGGAAGATGCGCTGAACGAGATCGGCGACGGCATGCTTAAAATCCGCGAAGAGTCGGGCCCCGATTCGGTGTACTGGCTCGGTTCTGCCAAGCACAACAACGAGCAGGCTTATCTGTTCCGTAAGTTTGCCGCACTCTGGGGGACCAATAACGTCGATCACCAGGCGCGGATCTGTCACTCCACCACGGTTGCCGGCGTTGCCAACACCTGGGGCTACGGCGCGATGACCAACAGCTTCAACGATATGCACAACGCCAAGGCGATGATTTTGATCGGCGCCAACCCCGCCGAGGCCCATCCGGTGGCGATGCAGCATGTTCTCTATGCAAAAGAACGCAATAAGGCCAAACTGATCGTTGCTGATCCACGTTTTAGCCGTACCGCGGCCAAGGGCGATCAGCACCTGCCACTGCGTCCGGGTTCGGACGTAGCGATGATCTGGGGCTTGCTCTGGCACGTGTTTGAGAATGGCTGGGAAGATAAACAGTACATCGACCAGCGCGTCTTTGGCCTGGACGAAGTTCGCGAAGAGGTGAAGAAGTGGAATCCGGCTGAAGTTGAGCGGGTGACAGGGCTTAATGAAGCGCAGATGCACCGGGCGGCTAAAACCTTGGCAACCAACAAGCCTGGCACCGTAGTTTGGTGCATGGGCGGTACCCAACATACCACCGGCAATAACAACACCCGTGCCTACTGCGTGCTGATGTTGGCGCTCGGTAACATCGGCAAGAGCGGTGGCGGAGCCAATATCTTCCGCGGTCACGATAACGTTCAGGGAGCGACCGATTTCGGGGTGCTTTCGCATACGTTGCCCGGCTACTACGGTTTGTCAGCGGGTGCCTGGAAGCACTGGAGCAAGGTCTGGGATGTCGATTTTGATTGGATCAAGGCACGCTTTGACCGAGAAGAGCATGCCGGTGACTACTTTGGTGAAGAGGGTCCCAGCGATAAAATCGTTGATGGGATGAATTCGACCGGGATTCCGGTTTCGCGCTGGGTCGATGGGGTGCTGGAAGACAGGGCTAATATCGCCCAGAAAGATAACCTCAGAGCGATGGTGTTCTGGGGCCATGCGCCCAACTCGCAGACTCGGGGGCTCGATCAGAAAAAGGCGATGGAGAAACTGGATATGATCGTGGTGGTCGATCCCTACCCCACGGCAACGGCGGTACTTCCCGATCGTGAGGATGGCATCTACCTGTTGCCAGCGACGACCCAGTTTGAAACCTACGG
>CAXBEA010000102.1:0-13884 GCA_963974645.1 uncultured Neptunomonas sp.
CTACGTTTGACGGTTCCTCCTCACAAGTCACCACTCAAATGTCCTGCCCATCGATTGGCCCAGCAGAGATTGCTGTTAGCGATACCAATGGGATCCGAGATGCAGCCGCAGAAGATCCAGGTATCAATTTTGTTGAGGCTAAATTCGAGTTTTACAATCTGACCGCTTCAACTCATGCGCTGCCAACGCAGATCTCTGGGAAACGTAGCGATCAATCGCCGGGTAATACCTCACTTCAGCTTCGAGCAATAGTTACCGATCCGAATACAGGCGTCTGTGTGGCACGCATTCAAAGTGCCCCCGTGGATGTGCAGATGGATTTTCAGTGTATCGACCCTGGTAGCTGTGTTGCTGGTCAGGAATTGCGTGTCGAAAACAGGCTCGGAATCGAACAGTCGCTACCTGGAACGATTTCTCTGGATTTTGACCCGGATGGCCGTGCTGAAATCCCCTTTGTTTACACCGATGCAGGCCGAATTTTAATCCAGGCCTCAGCCACGTTGGCTGAGGCTCCTCCCCTGCCTGCGGTTGCCCTTAGTGGTGTTTCAAATGATTTTGTGGTCAAGCCTGCTGGGCTTTGTGTCGACGTAGTGGAAGCCGCGGCTGAGTGTGCCGCTGTTGATGGCAGTTGTAGCGTATTTAGGCAAGCAGGGGCTCCCTTTGCTCTGTCAATAAGAGGGGTAGGCTGGGAAGGCCGCGGTGAGGCCAATACAGATTTTTGTAGTGGTAACAGCACCACACCAAACTATCGGGACGCGGCTATAGGCCTTACATCTGGTTGGGCGGCTACCGAGTCTGGAGTGGCAGGGGTGCTGGCTGTTGATAGCGCAGCGATCGTCGCTGATGGTGTGGTTTCAATTGCCAATCAATCCGTATCTGAAGTAGGTGTATTTGAGTTCACCGCCACGCCCGGTAATTATCTGGGAGAGGTCTTAGCAGCGTCGACCTCTGCGGCTGTAGGTCGCTTTACCCCTGCTTACTTTACGCTGAGCACGGGCATGCTGAATAATCGCTCGGAGTTGGTGTGCACTGATAGTTTTAACTATCTTGGGGAGGTTTTTCAGGCAAGCTTTATCCTGAATGCGTGGAATCTGGATGAGCTGCCTGTATTGAATTATGGAGGCTCATTCGCCAAATTTACTAGTTATTCACAGCTAGGGCTGGGTGCCGTTGATCTATCAGGAAGTGGCTTGGATTTAAGTTCCCGCTTGATTGACCAAGCTGGATTGGTCTTCAGCCTGTCATCCGGAGAGGTATCGGTTGTGGTGCCGCTGATACTAGAGCGGGCCGCGGGTGTCGATGGCCCCTTTGAGAGTGTTGCTATAGGTACCCAAGCTTCAGATCTGGATGGGATAGGTTTGCGGGTTGCTGACTACGACCTGGACACTGATCTTGATCTGAGTAATGACAGGGTCCAAATTGGCTTGCCGACGACGTTTTACTTTGGCCGATTGCGGCTTGAAAATGCCTTTGGCCCAGAGACCGAGCCGCTTAGGGTGGTCGCCCAGACCGAGTATTTCAACGGAATCGATTTTTTACCCAACCTGCTGGACAGCTGCAGCCCGCTTGCGTTGGATATAATCGATCCGGCACTGGGGCGGGTAGCTTCGGGGGCGACGATCAGTGTTGGCACCGGAACCAGTACGCTGCAGCTAAGTAGCCCGGTGGATCTGGGTGATCTGGCGTTAGCGTTTGGTGCTCCGGGGGTGGGTTCCAGCGGCGAGATCAGGTTCCAGTTTTCAGACAGTGGCAGTCCGGCTGGCAGCGGCATCGGTTCGCTGCCCTGGTTGCTATTTGACTGGGATAGTGATGGTGCTTTTGGTGATGATCCCGGTGCGCGTAAGGCGAGTTTTGGGCGCTACCGGGGGCACGATAACGTTATCCACTGGCAGGAAAACTTCAGCCGTTAATCCAGCGCTGACTCGGCGCTAAACTGCGCCATCTCCTCATCGCTAAGAAAATGTAGGCAGCTGCCGCCGAGTTGCCACAGTAGCGATCGAGAGACTAGCTGGCTGAGGTTAGGGTGCATGCTAATCAGGTTGGATACCGCATCCTGTGCTAAGTGGTTATACTCCTCACCGCTATCGATCATTGCAAAAATAAGACGGAAACGCTCATCGATGATAGCCGCAGCCTCCTGGCTGTTGATCGCTATTAGTGCCTGTTCAACCTGCGTTAGAAGGGTCTCTAGGCTGGCGCGTATGCTGTGGGTCATTTGCAATCATCTCAACGTAAAGTGGAATCCAAGGAGTCCTAGTATGCCAGTGATTTGGCAAGATGCGATGTCGGTTGGCAATATCCTTATCGACGATGAGCACAAGTATCTGTTCTGTTTGATTAACAGTGTCGAGATCGCACTGAAGCTGGATGATAACGAAAAGATTATGCGGATGCTGATCGACCAGCTCGAGGAGTACACCAGCGACCATTTTCGGCGTGAAGAGAAGATCCAGATCAAGATGAAATATCCCGGTTACGTGGAACATAAGCTCGAACATCAGGAAATTCTCGACCAAATTGCAGATCTGAAGCTAGTGCTGTTTCCAGCTGTAGAAGAGGAAGCGGCTTCTCCTGTAACCGTTGCTATCGAGGCTGCCGCAGCACCCGACAATCAGGTTGGTGCAGAGGATATCGAGCAAGAAGTGGAAGACTACGATCCGAATCTGGCGGTCAAAGACCCTGAAGCAGAGGGCGACAAAACTGTTGCTGAGAAGCTAGCTGCCGAGAAAAAAGAGGGTTCGCCTCTCGAGCGTGTTGACCGTGATGAAGTCGTGGTACTACTGAGAGACTGGATTTTAGGCCATGTGTTGAAAACTGATATGAAGATGAAACGACACCTAGCGCAATATCCGAACAATTTTGCTTGAGTCGTTTCAGCGACGTTGGTGGCTCCAGTGGATTTTAACCGGTTCTTTCCCGATCGAAACACAAATGACTAGTTGACCGGTTTGTTTATTTTTTGATTTTTTAACTCGCTTATTTTGTTAGGAAGGCTACATGATTCAGGCTCTCTCCATTCGGGGATTGAAAAAAACATACGCTAATGGATTTGTGGCCCTGAAAGGGATCGATCTGGATGTGCAACAGGGGGATTTTTTCGCCTTGCTGGGTCCCAACGGTGCGGGGAAATCGACCACCTTGGGGATTGTATCGACTCTGATTAATAAGTCTCAAGGCAGCATCAGTGTGTTTGGTCATGATGTCGATAACGATCCGGTCATGGCGAAGAAGTTGATGGGGGTTGTTCCACAGGAGTTTAATTTCAACCAGTTTGAGAAGGTGCGCGATATCGTCATTACTCAGGGGGGCTATTATGGAATGGCCGCCGGTGAGGCGCGCGATAGCGCCGATCATTACCTGCAGGCGCTGGGTCTCTGGGATAAGCGCGATACCGTATCGCGGATGCTTTCAGGTGGGATGAAGCGCCGTTTGATGATCGCCAGGGCGCTGATCCATCAGCCGAAGTTGTTGATTCTCGATGAGCCCACCGCCGGGGTCGATATCGAGCTGCGGCGCTCGATGTGGGGATTTCTGCAGAAGATCAATGCGGCAGGCACCACCATCATCCTAACCACCCACTATCTGGAAGAGGCAGAAAGCCTTTGTCGCCATATAGCGATCATTGACCGTGGTGAAATTCGTGCCAATACCAGCAAACGTGAGCTGTTGCGCCAGCTTACCCGGGAGACCTTTATGTTGGACTTGGTGCGGCCATTAACAGGCCTTCCCCAGCTCGAGGGTTATTCGGTCGAATTGGAGGGGGATCGTACCCTGATCGTCGAGGTCGAGCAGAGCCAGGGGATCAACGGTATCTTTACCCAGCTGCAGCAGCAGGGAATTGATGTCGAGAGTATGCGCAACAAAACTAACCGGCTAGAGGAGCTTTTTGTGCGCCTGGTCGAAAAGAATTTGGGGAACTGAATCGTGCGAATCCGTGATCATTACATCGCTCTGCGTACGATTGTGCATAAAGAGATTCGTCGTTTTTTACGGATCTGGATGCAGACCCTGCTGCCACCTGCAATCACCATGACCCTGTATTTCATCATCTTCGGCAACCTGATCGGTTCGCGGATCGGCGAGATGGGTGGCTTCGGCTACATGGAATTTATCGTCCCTGGGCTGATCATGATGTCGGTGATTACCAACTCCTACGGTAACGTAGTGTCATCATTTTACGGGGCTAAATTTCAGCGCAATATCGAGGAGATGATGGTCGCACCGGTGCCTGCGTCGGTGATCCTGATCGGCTTTGTGCTCGGGGGTGTCGCCCGAGGGCTGGGGGTTGGGGTGATAGTGACCTGTCTGTCGCTGTTTTTTACCGACCTGCAGATCCATAATCTGGCGGTGGTGATGGCGGTGGTGCTGCTGACCTCGATCGTCTTTGCGCTCGGGGGCTTCATCAATGCGATCTATGCCAACAGCTTTGACGATATCTCGATTATCCCGGTGTTTGTACTGACACCGCTGACCTATCTGGGCGGGGTGTTTTATTCGATAGAATTGTTGCCGGAGTTTTGGCAACAGGTATCACAGATCAATCCGATCCTCTATATGGTCAACACTTTCCGCTACGGCATTCTCGGCGTCAGTGATATCGATCTTGGATTGGCGTTTAGTATCATCTTGATTTTTATTACAGTGCTGTACAGCTACGCCCTGTATCTGCTGCGAACGGGTAAAGGTATCCGAACCTAATCATGAGCGATCATCTAAAAAATGCCCCGCTGGGGCAGAGTACCGGTTATGTTTGCGAATATGACCCCAAGCAGCTGTTTCCGATTCCTCGCAGCAACAACTGGCAGGGGCGCGGCTATGAAAAGGCGCCGTTTCGCGGCTGCGATGTTTGGAATGCTTATGAGCTTTCCTGGCTAAACCCTAAAGGGTTGCCGCAGGTGGCAACGGCTGAGTTTCGGGTGTCCTGCGAGTCGCCAAATATCATCGAATCCAAATCGTTCAAGCTGTACCTGAACTCGTTTAATCTGAGCCGGTTTGAATCGATGGAGCGGGTTCGCCAGCACCTACTAGAGGATCTGAGCCAGGCTGCTGGGGCGCCTGTGACGGTGGTCATTCAGTCGGTCGAGGCGACCGCCAGGATCGATCAACTCCAGGGTGAATGCCTGGATCAGCAAGATGTTGAGATTGAACACTACCAGCCTGCCCCCCAGCTATTGCGGACCCTGCAGGGTGAGCAAACTGAAGCGCAACTCTACAGCCACCTGTTGAAATCTAACTGCCCGGTTACTGGCCAGCCAGACTGGGCCAGTATTCAGATCGATTATCGAGGCGAGCCTATCGATAAAGAGGGGCTGCTCAAGTATCTAGTCTCCTACCGCGAACACGGTGATTTTCATGAGCAGTGTGTCGAGCAGATCTTTCTCGATATTTTCGATCATTGTCACCCAGAACAGTTGAGTGTCTATGCGCGTTATGTGCGCCGCGGCGGCCTGGATATCAACCCCTTCCGCAGTACCGAAGCCTTTTCACCGGATAATATTCGTCTGCTCAGGCAGTAGTTCGGTTGGACTTAGAGTAGCTTGCTAGAAAGTAGCGCAGGGCTCAGACCCAGCCACGAGGAGAGTTTTCAATGGATGCATTGGAGTTGTTACAACAGCGGGTATCATCGCCACGGTTAGGTGATCAGCCACCGACAGAGGCCCAGTTGGCGCTGATGTTTAAAGCCGCACTCCGTGCCCCTGATCATGGCGGCTTGCACCCCTGGCGCTTTTTAACCGTGGTGGGTGATGATCGAGTTCGGCTTGGAGCGCTTTTCCTCCAGGCAGGCTTAGCCAAAGAGCCTGACATGATCGATGCCAAGCGCAGCAAGCTAGCTAATATGCCCCTGCGTGCGCCCCTGGTCGTGGTGGTGATCGCGCGTATCCAGGATCACCCCAAAATCCCGCGTATCGAACAGCAGATCTCCGCCGGTGCCGCAGCTCAAAATCTGTTATTGGCGGCCTTTGCCCAGGGTGTTGGCGGCATCTGGCGTACCGGAGATATGGCCTATGATAGGCAGGTGATGGCAGGTCTGGGGATGGCTGAAAACGAAGAGTTGATCGGCTTTGTATATCTGGGTTCGCAGCCCGCGCGGATGAAAAAGGTTAACCCACTCGATCCTGCTGATTTCGTTCAATCTTGGCCTGTTAGTTAGTCGTGGCGGTTAGTTCAACTGGCAATACCCGCATATACAAAGCAGAAAGCTATAGGAGGTCTTGTGATTAATTCGGATCAGGCACGGATCGAGGCGTTTCAGCGTAAATTTCACCAGCAGATACCGCTAACGGCCCATATGGGCTTTGAGCGGATCTGTTTCGAGGACCGCAGGCTGACGTTTGAACTCTCGCTGGCCCCCAATCATAACGACAAGGGTACCGCCTTTGCCGGTGCGCTGAGTGCTGCGGCAAATCTCTGTGGCTGGGGGGCGATCACTCTGCTGCTGGAGGAGGAGTTGAAAGCCTACGATGTAGTAATCAGAGACAGTCGGCTGGAGTATTTTCTGCCAGTCACTCGTGATTTTAAGATCCAGGCGCACCTGCCGGAGCCCGCGTTGGTCGAAGCCTTTAGGCAGCGTCTGCGCGAGCGCGGTAAAGCTCGGCTCGATCTGATTGTGGATCTGTTTGAACAGGGGCAGCAGTGCTTTAAATTCAGTGGCAGCTATGTAGCATTAGAGAAGCAGCAGTGGCTCTAGGATGTGTAATCGGTTAGTCCGGTGATCAGTTTTTGATCATCGTCATGGACTGTATCTGGCAGCGTGTGGGGGGCGTGACCGGGTCGTGCTGGCAGGCTTTGAGTAAAAAAATCCCGCATGCGTTTATAGGCTGCGGGATTTTCTGCTTTTAGGTTAGTGCATCTTAAGCTTGTGCTTTTTCCGCAGCAGCCTTGCAGCAGTTAGTTCCCTCTGGGAAGTGCATATGTACGTCGCGTTGCGGATAGGGGATCGAAATACCCTGTTCATCAAAGGTCAGTTTAACCTTTTCATTCATATCGAAATAAACGGCCCAGTAATCGCCTGAGTTGACGAATGCGCGGATCGTAAAGTTGACCGAGTTATCTGCCAGTGCGGATAGTATTACCTGGCTTTCAGGATACTTGAGGATCCGCTCATCCGCAGCGACGAGCTGCTCTAGAATGGACTTGGCCTTCTTGAGGTCATCGCCGTAGCCGATGCCGAAGACCATGTCCACGCGGCGAATCGGGCTGAGTGAATAGTTAACAATAGTGCCGTTACTGATGGGGCCGTTGGGGATAATGATGGTCTTGCGGTCACCGGTATGCATGATCGTGTTGAAAATCTGGATCTCTTTAACGGTTCCAGATTGCCCTTGTGCTTCGATAAAATCGCCCACCTTGTAAGGCTTGAATAGCAGGATTAACACCCCGCCGGCAAAGTTAGAAAGGCTTCCCTGTAGCGCCAAGCCAATAGCCAAGCCTGCAGCGCCGAAGATGGCGATAAACGAGGTCGTTTCTATGCCTACCATCGAGGCTACGCTGATCAGTAGTAGAACCTTGAAAACAGTTCCGGCCAGCTTTGACAGGAATATCGCCAGTGTTTTTTCTACTTTGGCGGCCGTCAGCGCCTTGTCAATGCCCTGGGTAAAATAACTGATGATCCATAAGCCAATAACCAGTGTTAGCAAGGCCAGCAGCATTTTACTGCCATACAGAGTCGCGTATGCGATAAGTTGGTCGGAGTACTTATCAATCAGAGCGATATCTAGGTTTTCCATAGTTTAAAACCTTGCCGATTAAATTGAATTTAAAACGGAAGTCAGCCTAACCCAGTTGTTAATATTTGTTAAATATGCAGTTCGAAGAAAGCATTAACTGAAGTAGCTGCGGCGTTTTTTGCGAAATTGCACGATCAGTATCAGGAGTAAAAATAGAAACAGCATCAGGGTTAGCTGGGGCAGTGTTAACCCCGCCAGGGTCCATTGAATCCTATTGCACTCGCCCGAACCGCTCAGCAGAGAGCTAACAACCTCCAGCAGCGGAAGGTTCTGAAGTAACTGCTCAAGTTCAAGACCGCATTCAGCTAACTGTTCGGAGGGAAGGCTCTGTAACCAGATATGGCGCAGGCTTAAGCCAGCGCCCAGGCAGCCGAGTAACCCACCAAGGATTGCGTAACAGCGCTGACCGAGTTGACGTGGATTCTGTATCCAGGCCAGAAAGAATAGCCCGCCCATCGACAGAATAACGATTCGGGTAATGATGCACAGCGGGCAGGGAACCAGCCCCAAACGCTGTTGGAGATAAATAACGGCGAACAGTAGTGCTCCGACACAGACCAGCATGCCGAGAAAATTGAGCGTGCGGTAACGCGAATTAGAGCTGTTGTCGAGAGAGTTCAATGCGTCTTCCATGGCTGCTGCTGCGTCTATATCAAGTGCGGCAACAGCGGTGTAATAAAAAGATGAATACCTTGATAAATCAATTACTCATGTTAGTCAACTGGAAGGCTATATATTCACTCCGAGGCTGCTGTGAGCAGAGTTGGGGCAAGCGTCAAGAATGCCGTACAATGCGGCGGATAATCTCATTTCAGGAGCAGCACCGTTGGACCCTATTATTATCTTTCTGCTTAGTGGCTTATTCCCCATGAGCGCGGCTATTTCAGCCAGTAAACTGATGAAGCTGCCTGAAGAACAGCGTCCCGGCTGGGTTCAGGGGGAGTCTGGGATGCGCCGGGTGGTGCTGTTGGGCAACCTTTTCGGGCTGATTCTGATCGCTGCGCTCTGGTTTGGCTTTACCTATCTCGACTGGTGGATACCCCTGGTTTGTCTGGTGATCACCTTCCCTGTGGTTCATCTGGTCGTGATTGAACGCTTGTTCGGCTTATCAAAAAGCTTCATGTTTAGCGGTGCGCTGTCTTTAGCCGTAACCGGTTTGCTGTGGCTGCATTGGTGATAGCCTGGTTGGCGCAGTCGCCGCCACTGCTGCTGCTTGGCTTGTTTTTTTTAGCCTCAATGCTAGGTTGGTTGCTAGGCTATTTGCCGCAACGAAGCCTGTCTCGCTCGATTATTCTGCAGGCGGCTCAGCAACAGCGCCAGCTTGAAGATCAGCTCAGCGATTCGGTAAAACAATACGCCCAGCTTCAGCAACGCAATACCGCACTGCAGGTAGAGTTATCCGCAGGTCGTGAGCGGATTCATGGTTTGTTGCGTTTGGAGCCGAAGCTCTCGGACCGCGATGAGCTGATCCAGCGCCTACAAATTGATAAAGGGATGCTGAAAACCGAGGTGCGAGAGTTGCAAGTGCGGTCTGAGGCCGAGCAGCTGCATCATGCAGAAAAATTGGCGTTGCTGGAGCAGGCGAGCGAGCGGCTGGAGCAGCAGTTTGCGCATCTGGGGCAGCAAATTTTTGAAGATAACAGCCGCAAATTTGGTTCTCAGCAGCAGGAGAAAATGCAGGGGTTATTACAGCCGCTGCGGGATCAACTTGGTGACTTTAGGCGCCGGGTTGATGATGTTTATGATCGGGAGTCTCGAGACCGGCAGGGGCTAGTCGAGCAGATATCTCAGCTTAAACAGCTTAACCTGCAGATGAGTAGAGACGCGATAAATCTGACCAATGCGTTAAAGGGCGAAAACAAAACCCAGGGTAACTGGGGTGAGTTGGTGCTGGAGCGGATCTTGGAAGAATCCGGGTTGCGTCGAGGCTATGAATACGATGTCCAACTCAGCACCCAGGCTGAAGCTGGGCGTAGGCTGCAGCCGGATGTGGTGATACATCTTCCCGAAGATAAATCCATTATCGTAGATGCTAAGGTTTCGCTGGTTGCCTACGAGCGCTACTGCTCGAGTGATCAACCCTCTGTGCAGCAGGCGGCGTTGCGGGAGCATCTAGGCTCTATCAAACGACATATAAAAGGCTTGAGTGAAAAAGGTTACGAATCACTTCCGGCGGTGCGCTCGCTGGATTTTGTTTTGCTCTTCATTCCGATTGAGTCGGCCTTCTTAACTGCAATCGAACAGGATCGGCAACTGTTCGGTGATGCCTTTGAGCGTAATATTCTATTGGTCAGCCCATCCACGCTGTTGGTGACGCTACGAACAATCAGTAATATCTGGCGTTACGAAAAACAGAGTGTTAATGCGCAGGAGATAGCCAAGCGCGGCGGAGAGCTGTTCGACAAATTCGTCGGTTTTGTCGATTCACTCGAGGATGTTGGAAAGCATATTGAGCTGAGTCAGCGCTCTTACGACATCGCGATGAATCGGTTGGCGAGCGGAAAGGGTAATCTGATTAATAGGGCAGCAGAGCTTAAGAGTCTGGGTATTCGAGCCAAAAAAAATCTGCCTGCCACCCTGCTTGATAAAGCGCAAGTGGCTGTCGAGGCTAAACATTCAGGGGCCAACAGCACCGAGGTCAAAAGCGCCAAGGGTATCACTGAGCGACCAGATCTAGACGCGATAGAAAAAACCTGACTACTCGGCAAAGTACTCTTTAAGATAATCGATAAATGAGCGCATCTTGGCGGGTAAAAAACGCCGATGTGGATAAACAGCAAAGACATCGCTCCGCGGTTGTTCGTAGTTTTCAAGAATCGGCACTAGTTCGCCGCGATCAATAAAATCCTGCACCATAAATTGTGGTTTTAAAATAATACCGACCCCTTGAGCCGCCGCAGCGACCATCGCCCTGCCGTTGTTGGCGTTGAGTCGACCGTTGGCTTTGATGGAAAGCGATTCCTGGGCGTTTCTGAAGTGCCAGTCATTATTTGTCGATGAATAGCTATAAGTCAGGCAGTTGTGCTTACGAAGCTCGGTGGGGTGGCGTGGCAGCCCATGCTCTTCTAAATAGCCTGGCGAGGCACAACAGACCAGCTGATGTTTCATCAAGGGTACGGCGATAAGGCTAGAATCTGGCAGGGCGCCAATTCGGATGGCAATATCGAACCCATCTTCAACCAGGTTAACTTTACGATCCTGATAGTTAATATCGATGCTGACATCAGGGAACCGGGTCAGATAGCGTGCAATTGCAGGTGCCAATCTTAACACCCCGAAATCGATCGGGGCGGTCAGTTTAAGTGTACCGCTCGGGTGATGGCTGAGTTCACTCAGTGAGGCTTCGCCCTCTTCAATATCGCTGAGCAGGTTTTGGCAGAGTCGCAGATAGCTCTCGCCAGCTTCGGTCATGCTGACTTTTCGGGTGGTCCGATTCAGTAGGCGGATGCTGAGCTGGTCCTCTAGGGATGCGATATGTTTGGTGACCATTGCGGGCGAAATCCGTAGCTCCCTGGCGGCATGGGAAAAATTGCCGCAGGTCGCAACGCGACAAAAGACCTGCATGCTGGTGAGTTTGTCCATATATTTCGCTCTCGGTAAATAATCAGTTGAAAATTAGCATGGTTAACAATCACAGTGAAACTATTTATGCTGGGCTGTCGTTAAAGTCAGAGAGGAGCGTAGTTTTGATCCTCAAAAATAGCACTAGGAGTGTTTATGCTGGTTGATGGTGTCTGGGTGGGTCGGTTTTCACCGATCAATACTGAATCGCAAGAGCACGATGGGAAAGGCGGCTTTGTCCGCCAAAGTTCGCAGTTCAGGGATTGGGTGGGTCGGTCAGAGAGGTTTCCGTTGGAATCTGGGCGCTATCACCTGTATGTCGCTATGATCTGCCCTTGGGCCTGTCGCACACTGATGGTGCGTGCACTTAAGGGGCTTGAATCGGTGATCAGTGTCTCGCGTATTAGTCCTGTTTTGAGTGATCAGGGTTGGACCTTTAAAGGATGGAAGAGTGATCCTGATCCGCAGTTTCAATCCAGTTATATGCATCAGCTTTATACCCACGCTGATCCTCGCTATAGCGGGCGCGCTACCGTGCCAGTGCTCTGGGATAAAAAGCATAAAACCATCGTTAATAATGAATCTGCCGATATTATGCAGATGCTCAACCGCGACTTCGCCCCCTTAGCGGGGAATACTTTAGAGTTGCGCCCAGCGCAGTTGTCTGAACAGATAGACTCTCTGGGAGAGTATTATTATAAAAATCTAAATAATGGCGTCTATCGGGCAGGATTTGCTCAGTCGCAGCAGGCTTATGAAGAAGCAGTCACGGCGGTGTTTGAGTCGCTCGAAGAGTTGGAAGCGGCGTTAAATGCTCAGCGATATAGGTTGGGTGAACAGATCACCGAGCTGGATCTGCGGCTGTTTGTGACACTGGTACGCTTTGAATTGGCCTACTTTAGTTTGTTTAAATGCAATCTTAAAAGTTTGCAGCAGTACCCTAATATCTGTCGCTATATGCAGCGTATTTACAACTTGCCTGGCATTGCTGAAACCGTAGATCCAGAGGCTATCAAACGCGGTTACTACTCGATAGAGACGTTAAATCCAACCGGTATTGTTCCTGTGGGCCCGGGTGGGCTGAGTTTTTATAAAGATTGAGCAGTGGGGTTGTGAAGGTTACAGTAGCTATGATCGACAGGCGTGAATCCCCTCCGCGAAACATGAACTTTTGAGCTGATCACAGATGAATCCAGATCCTTCCGCGTTGCTGGCGCTGGCACGCCATAAGATGCCTTTTGGGAAATATAAAGGGAGGCTGTTGATTGATCTTCCCGAACCCTATGTGATTTGGTTTTCGCAACAGGGGTTCCCTGCCGGGGCACTGGGTGATCAGATGAGGTTGCTTCACGTGATAAAGGTAAATGGTTTGGAACCGCTGGTTGAGCCGCTGAAAATTTGATCTTGCTGGATTGGTGAGCCTTTGCAGTCAAGGGTGTTAAATTACAGTCTTGGAGGTTTGAATAGGGTATCCAGGGTATCTAGCGTCAGTTTTTTAGCTGTGTATAATCATTGCCAATTAGATCCCCTCTTATCTTTAGCTAGGGTTTTCTGTTTGGATTTCTCAAGCGAAACCTGCAAGTAGCAAGGAATGACGAATGAGCATCGATGTTGGCGCTCGGCTCAAAAATGCGCGTATGCAGAAAAAACTTTCTCAGCGAGAGCTCGCTAAGCGCGCAGGGGTTACTAATAGCACTATCTCTTTAATCGAGCAGAACCGAGTCAGCCCTTCGGTGGGGTCCTTAAAAAAGGTGCTTGATGGTCTTCCAATGCAGTTGCAGGAATTTTTTTCCCTTGATGTCCCAGAGAAAAAACAGGTCTTTTACCCTGCCGCTGAACTGCCCAATTTAGGTCATGGTGAGATTAGCCTCAGATTAGTTGGCCATAATCATCCGAACCGTACCCTGTCTTTGCTGAGTGAAACATACCCTCCTGGATCTGACACGGGTGCGGAGATGTTAATTCATGAGGGGCAAGAAGGTGGTGTGATTGTAAAAGGTGAAATAGAACTGACCGTTGATGGTGAATCTCGGGTATTAAAGCCTGGAGATGGTTATTTTTTCGACAGCAATTTGCCGCATAGATTTAGAAATGTAAGTGAAGAAGGCTGCGATATAGTGAGCGCAAATAACCCTCCATCATTGTAGTTTGAGGGTCTATTTAGATCGATTTATTAAAGGTGCCAATAAGGCACCTTTTTTATTTTCCACTATATGCAAATAAATGCCTAGTTTCCCTTTAGTGCGGCAATAAATTGCCGATAGCTTTGTTTATATATGCTTATCTCTATTTCTAACAAGTTGTAGTTTGTGGTTTAAAAACTAATGGCCAGAAAATGTAGAGTTGGATGGTTTTTTGCATTAGTTTTTTGTATTGGTCTTTATAGATTGATTGTTAGTTCGGATTGGAGTCGTAGCTGAATATACGCTCTACCGTAAAGGGGCTCTGCAAAACAGTATGCTAGGTATCGAAAATTCCATGATCGTCGCCCTCGATATCGGCACCTCTAAGGTGGTCGCGTTGGTCGGTGAGGAGGGTCCGGATGGCACTATCGAAGTGGTCGGCATCGGCTCGCACCCCTCCCGCGGGATGAAGA
>CAXBEA010000103.1:0-13608 GCA_963974645.1 uncultured Neptunomonas sp.
CGATCGAAGGGTACGCCTTTGTTGCCTTTGTGTTCTGGATCTTCTGTTTCAGCATGTCGCGCTACAGCCAATACCTCGAACGCAAACTGCATACCGGTCACGGTGCTCGCTAGTACCCGACAACGATAAGAATTTCAGGAGTCTGCAATGTCAGAACAACATAACAAGACCGCTATGAACATCTCCGACAAGGTGATGATCGAACTGAACAACGTCAACAAGTGGTACGGCGATTTTCACGTCCTAAAAGATATTAATCTGAAGGTCCACAAAGGCGAGCGTATTGTTGTCTGTGGCCCCTCAGGATCAGGTAAATCAACCCTGATCCGCTGTCTCAATCGCCTCGAAGAACATCAGGCCGGCGATATTCTGGTGGGCCGCACTATCCTCAATAACGACCTGAAGAACATCGAGACCATCCGCCGTGAAGTGGGGATGGTGTTTCAGCACTTCAATCTATTTCCGCACCTAACCGTGTTGGAAAACTGCGCGCTGGCGCCTATCTGGGTCCGCAAAACCCCACGCAAAGAAGCCGAGGCGACGGCGATGAAGTTTCTGGAGCGGGTCAAGATCCCTGATCAGGCGCATAAATTCCCAGGACAGCTATCCGGCGGACAGCAACAGCGGGTTGCAATCGCTCGCAGCCTCTGTATGAATCCTGAGGTGATGCTGTTCGATGAGCCAACGTCGGCGCTTGACCCCGAGATGATCAAGGAGGTGCTCGATGTTATGGTCGAGCTGGCCCAAGAGGGGATGACCATGATCTGTGTAACCCACGAGATGGGTTTTGCCAAGACCGTGGCTAACCGGGTTATCTTTATGGATGCCGGTCAGATTATCGAAGAGAACGAACCCAATGAGTTCTTCCATAATCCGCAGTCTGAACGCACCCAACTGTTCCTAAGCCAGATCCTCCAGCACTGATCGAAGACAGCGGCTGAAACTGCATAATCAGGGAGCCTCAGGGTTCCCTTTTTTTTATTTATTTAGTCCGGCTATCAACCCGAGCCTCACTTGCCAGCTATCCCCACCTAACTCAGCAGGGAAGCGAGATTGGCATTGTTACCAGTGGCACCTTCGGCCCCAGCCTGGGTAAGCCGGTCGCCATGGGCTATGTCGATACCGATACCGCCTATGCAGGGCTGGAGACCGAAGTCTTTGCAATGGTTCGCGGAAAACCGCTGGGGATGAATGTCGCCAAGCTGCCGTTTTTTAGCCAACGCGACTACCGGGGTTAATTCGATTTACCTTAAAGACTACTTTTGAGAACCTCGAAGCCTGCGCTTCACAATCATTCTGGCTGTGCTATCTTGTAAAAAACAGCCGCTATATCAAGCAATTGAAAACAAGGGGTTAACATGTCTATCCAGGAAAATATTGGTAATTATTATGAAAAAATGGTGGCCGATGCCCTCGCCATACAACTTAAAGACTCGGACCTGGATGTAGAAAGGCTAGCCGATATTGCTTGCGTCGCTCTCAACCACCTTCCCCCCCGCTATTTCCGTCACGAAATAGACATGGCGTTTTACCTCTCTCCCAGCGAGTTTCAAGAGATGAAAACCAAGGTCGATAAAGCCATTGCTGATGCGATCAGCTATGTTGTCGAGAGCCATCGGGAAGACCTCAGCTAGGTTGAATTGAGCCCGCCCTGCGCAGATCTGTTTTAGGCCGGATCGCTTCTACCCTGGATGGTTAGCCCGGTAGCAGTATCAGGGTATAATTCGACACGCCATCAACGCGGTATTGATTCGCCCCTTGCAACCGCTTATCGAATAAATAGCCCGCAAGTGCGCTTTAATCGTTCCTTCAGCGACATGCATCTGCATCCCTATCTCTTTATTGGACATCCCCTCCCGCAGAAGACTCAGGACTTTGCGTTGTTTGTGGGTAAAAATGGAGACACAGGGGTCCAGTGAACGCACCGAATCCAGACCAAAAACCAGCTTGGGTACCCGGTTTGCGGAGACCTGGGTCATTAACCAGGTAAAATCCTGCAGCGCCACGCTCATCGGCACGACCATGCTGGCCCGATCCAAAACCTCCTGAGTTAGCGTACCGCCCTGCTCAACGATGAGGATACTGCGCCTTACCGAACAGCGTTCAAGCACCCTGCTGAAGTCGCTTGCAGCTATATGGCTGTATTGATCAGCGAGCACGACCAGCAGATCTAAACTCGGTTCCGGGTTCTCAAGCAGCTGCCCAACCTGGCTATAGTTATGGATCGCGCCGGCGCCCGCATGCCCCTCCAGAAACGTAGCCACGTAGCCATTGAGCAGCGGGTAGCGCCCGACCACGGCCGTCTTAACTCGGTGCCGCTGCACGCCATCCGGCGCCAATTGCGTTGCTCTCATGCGTTATTCCTATTCCGATCCTTTCAGACCCATTCAACGCGCAGATTCTGTTGTACCAAGACTGTACCAGGACTGTGCCAGGACTTGCGCCGATAACCACAACATCAAATTTTTGCGCCCTATGGCGAATCGCCAACTTTGACGCACACCTCGGTAATATCGACGGCTTCGCTGCCACCAATATCGGGTACATTACGTGTTTTAACTGTCACCCTTGTAGTCCTCTGCATAGTCCTCTGCGTAGTCCTCTGCGTAGTCCTCTGCGTATCTCTTCAACGCTATCGACGCCCCGTTAAACCCTGGTGTTTAAACTAGGAGTTAAACCCTATTTTTAAACTCTGTTTTTACACCCTGTTTTTACACCCTGTCATTAAACAGTGACGGGATTGGGTTTCTCGGGGTCGATATTGAACTTCTTGATCGCTTTGCTGACTTCCGAGTGCTTGATGCTACCCTCGTCGGCCAGCGCCCTGAGCGCAGCAACCACCACGTAGTAACGATTCACCTCAAAGAACTGGCGCAGCTTGGCGCGGGTATCGCTGCGACCGAAGCCGTCGGTACCCAGCACCCGGTAGAGTCCCGGCACAAACTCGCGGATCTGATCGGCGTAGGCCTTGATGTAATCGGTCGCGGCGATCACCGGGCCCTTGGCATTGGCCAGACACTGCGCCACGTAGGAGACCCGAAGCGCCTCTTCGGGATGGAGCATGTTCCACCGGTCGCAATCGAGCGCTTCGCGACGCAGCTCGTTGAAGCTGGTGGCACTCCAGACATCGGCTTCAACCTTGTACTCATCCCGCAGGATTTCGGCCGCCGCGCGCACTTCACGCAGGATGGTGCCGCTGCCCATCAGCTGAACCCGTTTCTTAACGCTAGCCTTGCCCGCTTCCAGCTTATACAGACCCTTGATGATGCCCGCTTCGGAACCGGCCGGCAGGGCGGGCTGCGGGTAGTTTTCGTTCATCACCGTCAGGTAGTAAAACTTGTTCTCCTTGTCCTGGAACATCCGCTTGAGGCCGTCCTGGATGATCACCGCCAGCTCGTAGCCGTAGGTGGCGTCGTAGGAGACGCAGTTGGGGATCATCGCCGCCAGCAGCAGACTGTGACCGTCTTCGTGCTGCAGACCCTCACCGTTGAGGGTGGTCCGACCGGCGGTTGCACCGACCAAGAAGCCGCGCGCCTGGCTGTCACCGGCCGCCCAGGCCAGATCCATAGTGCGTTGCAAACCAAACATCGAGTAGGTGATATAGAACGGAATTAGGGTGCAGTTGTTATTGCTGTAAGAGGTCGCCGCCGCGATCCAGGCCGACATCCCGCCCGCTTCGTTAATCCCCTCCTCCAGAATCTGGCCGGTCTTGGACTCCTTGTACCACATCATCTGATCGCGATCGTGAGGCACGTAGTTCTGACCTTCGGAAGTGTAGATCCCCAGCTGGCGGAACATCCCCTCCATACCAAAAGTACGGGCTTCGTCGGGCACAATCGGCACGATTCGATCGCCGATATCTTTATCCTTTGCCAGCGTCGACAGGGTCCGGACAAAGGACATGGTGGTGGAAATCTCACGCTTGCCACTGTCTTTTAACTGGCCACCGAGATCGTCCAGCGACGGGATCTGCAGCGCGTCAAAGTCGCTGCGACGCTTGGGGTAACAGCCACCCAGCTTCTCGCGACGGCCCAGCATGTACTTGAGTTCCGGACTCTCTAGAGAGGGGCGGTAGTATGGGGTGGCCTTGAGCTGCGCATCGTTCAGCGGGATGTTGAAGCGGTCGCGGAAGTCGATCAGATCATCCATCGCCACCTTCTTCATCGAGTGGGTATCGTTCTTGGCTTCGCCGGACTTGCCGGTACCGTAGCCCTTAACCGTCTGCGCCAGGATCACGGTGGGCTGGCCCTTGTGGTTGACCGCAGCATTGAAGGCCGCATACACCTTGTAGGGGTCATGGCCACCACGGTTGAGGTTCATGATCTCCTCGTCGGACATATCCTTGACCATCTCCAGCAGCTCGGGGTACTTGCCGAAGAAGTGCTCGCGGGTGTAGGCGCCGCCGTTGACTTTGCAGTTCTGCAACTCACCGTCGCAGACTTCGTTCATCCGTTTGAGCAGCAGGCCTTTGGTGTCCTTCTCGAACAGCGGATCCCAGTGACGCCCCCAGAGCAGCTTGATCACGTTCCAACCAGAACCGCGGAACTCGCCTTCGAGCTCCTGGACGATCTTGCCGTTACCCCGTACCGGCCCGTCCAGACGCTGCAGGTTACAGTTGACCACAAAGATCAAGTTTTCCAGATTTTCACGGCCGGCCAGCGAGATAGCGCCCAGCGATTCCGGCTCGTCACACTCGCCGTCACCCAGGAAGGCCCAGACCTTACGGTCGCCACGATCGATCATCTCGCGCGCGGACAGATAACGCATCACATGCGCCTGATAGATCGCTTGAATCGGCCCCAGCCCCATAGAGACGGTGGGGAATTGCCAGAAGTCAGGCATCAGCCAGGGGTGTGGATAGGAAGAGAGGCCCTTGCCGTCCACTTCGCGGCGATAGTTATCCAGCTGCTCTTCGGTCAGCCGGCCTTCAAGATAGGCGCGGGCATAAATGCCGGGGGCAATATGGCCCTGAAAGAACACCAGATCGCCCTCCTGCTCGCCTTCAGAACCGCGGAAGAAGTAGTTGAAACCGATATCATACAGCGTGGCGGAGGAGGAGAAGCTGGAGATGTGGCCACCCAGCCCCTCATCGTTGTCGTTGGCACGCATCACCATCGCCATCGCGTTCCAGCGGATCAGCGAGCGGATCCGCCGCTCCATAAACAGATCGCCGGGCATCCGAGTTTCATCTTGGGGTCGGATGCTGTTGCAATAGGGGGTGGTCAGGCCGCCAGTCGGGGCCGCACCCAGAGCACTGGCTTTTTCGCCCAACTTCGCCAGCAGGTACTTGGCACGCTCGGAGCCTTCATTCTTGGCGACCGATTCGAGCGCGTCCAGCCACTCCTGGGTTTCAATCGGATCCTGATCATCGATAGGTTGTTCTAGCACGGTGGTTTCTCCATTTTTTATTAGCGTCCAACCCGAGAAGAGCAACCGGGTTGGTGGTAGCGAACGGCTATTTACCCTTGGATCAGGTCCGACGGATCAAAGGTCATTTACGTCCTCAATCGGGTAGTGCGCAGGGATCGGCAGCCGCGCCACACCGACCTCGATAGCGGCCTGGGCAACGGCCATCGAGACCTTGCCCAACAGACGGGGATCATTGGGTTTGGGAAGGATATATTCCGGACCGAATGCCAGTGCGTCGATGTTGGGATAGGCATCCAGCACCGCTTGGGGAACAGGTTCCCTGGCCAGCTCAGAAATCGCGTAGACGGCGGCCATCTTCATCTCGTGAGTAATATGACGGGCACGCACGTCCATCGCACCACGGAAGATATAGGGAAAGCAGAGGACGTTGTTGACCTGGTTCGGATAGTCGGAACGACCGGTCGCCATAATCAGATCTTTGCGGATCGCATGTGCATCTTCGGGCCGCACTTCGGGATTAGGATTGGCACAGGCAAAGACAATGGGGTTGGGCGCCATCCCCCTGAGCAACTCGGCAGGAAGTTGATTGGCACCGGCCAGACCCAGGAATACATCGGCCCCCTCCATGGCATCGGCCAGGGTACGCTTATCGCAGTCGACGGTAGCAAACATCGCTTTTTGCGGCGTCAGGTCGCCGCGTCCAGCATGGATAACGCCACTGCGGTCCACCACGATAATATTGTGGCGGATAATTCCGGCGCTGATCATCAGGCTCAGGCAGGCTGTGGCGGCGGCACCGGCACCCAGGCAGACGACTTTGACCTCTTCAATCTTCTTGCCCGCCAGTTCGATGGCGTTGAGCAAACCGGCGACGGTGACGATAGCGGTGCCGTGCTGGTCGTCGTGGAACACCGGAATATGCAGCCGTTCAATCAGCTCACGCTCGATATGGAAACATTCCGGTGCCTTAATATCTTCCAGATTAATACCGCCGAAACTACAGGCGATCCGGGCCACGGTATCGATAAACGCCTGGGGACTCTCGCTTTCCACTTCGATATCGATCGAATCCAGACCTGAAAAACGTTTGAACAGCAGCGCCTTGCCTTCCATCACCGGCTTGCTGGCCAGCGCGCCCAGATTGCCCAGCCCGAGAATGGCCGAACCGTTAGTGATCACCGCAACCAGGTTGCCCTTATTGGTGTATTTATAGGCATCTTCAGGGTTTTCGGCAATTGCGCGAACCGGCTCCGCAACCCCGGGGCTGTATGCCAGGCTCAGGTCATCGGCGGTGTCGGCCGGCGTGGTCAGTTCGATGCAGATCTTGCCGGGTTTGGGGTATTGGTGGTAATCCAGTGCGCGTTGGTTGAGTTCGTTATCGTTCATATCAAAGCTTCCCTAATCGGTGCAGGAGATAATCGGGACCGCAGCAGTAGAGCAAAGCATGAAACAGTCCAACCATATAGATAGGCCTATTTAAAAACAGCGTCAATTCTGGTGTATGGCTGTCAGCGCTTCCTATTCTCAATCTCTCAGCCGTATCAGCCCCACCTAAGCAGCCTTTATGGGCATGCCAGAAGGATTCTCCTTTCCCTGAATAAAACCCAAAAATAATCTCGCCCTCGCCTTCCTCAGCAAAAATCAAGCATCAGATTTAAACGGCAACATCATGCCCCCGGATGTGCCATACACCAGATTTGCAAATACCTGCTCAGACAGCCAAATTAGAAGGTCGCTCAAGATGCAGTCAGCAGCGAGTATCTTGCTGCGAATAGTTCCTGCTAAGCGCCGCTGGGGAACCAAACAATCACCACACTTCTGGGTTGCAGCCAGTAATTTGTAAAAAACGACCCGTGAAAAACAGCCTATGAAAAAGCAACGAACCAGCCCCCTGTCACATCAAGAGGTGAACAATCCATGACGACAGAAAAGAAGGGCTTTCATGCCCATGATGAAGATTTTTTAACCCCGGGTGACAGGCGCGACCCTGATTACAAAGATCGCCCCGAACCAACACACTCGCCTGTAAGCGGCATACGGCTGATCGGGTTATTGGGCGGGCCCATCGTCGCGGCGCTGATCCTACTATCAAGTGCTCCCGAAGGGATGCCGTTGGCGGCCTGGCACTTGGTGGCAATGGCCTGCTGGATGGTGATCTGGTGGCTCACCGAAGCGATTCCTATCCCGGCAACCGCGCTGCTGCCTATCGTGGTGATGCCACTGCTGGAGATCGACAAGATCAAGCCGGTGGCGGCCAATTATGGCCATCCGCTGATCTTCCTGTTTCTCGGCGGCTTCCTGCTGGCCGCGGCGATGCAACACGTCGGCCTGCACCGCCGTATCGCCTTGCAGATCGTCAGCCGGGTGGGTACCTCGCCATCGCGAATCATCCTCGGCTTTATGCTCGCTACCGCCTTTCTGTCGATGTGGATCTCCAACACCGCCACCACCATCATGATGTTCGCGGTAGGGCTGTCGGTGATCGATTTCGTCGCCAAGCAAACCGACGACAAGAAGATAGTGCGCAATTTCGGTGTCGCGCTGATGCTGTCGATCGCCTACAGCGCCTCGATCGGTGGTGTGGGTACGCTGATCGGTACGCCGCCCAACGCCCTACTCGCCAGCTTTCTGCAAAACACCTATAACATCGAGATCACCTTCTTCAACTGGATGCTGCTCGGCGTGCCCGTGGTCGCCATCATGCTGCCGATCACCTGGCTGCTGCTGACACGGCTGCTATTCCCCTCGCACCAGATCGCCATTGAGGATCCCGGCAGCGTCGTCAAGACCGAACTGGCTGCGCTGGGGATCATGTCCCGTGGCGAGAAGCTGGTCGCCATCGTCTTTTTCGGTGCTGCGTTGGGGTGGATCTTCCGCTCGCTCCTGGTAGATCTGACTGGCTTACCGCTCAACGACACCATCATCGCTCTGCTCGCGGCACTGATCCTGTTCGCAGTGCCGATCTCACGTTCAAGGGGCGAGTTTGCCCTGGATTGGGAAGCTGCCCGTAACGTCCCCTGGGGCGTATTGCTGCTGTTCGGCGGCGGGCTTGCACTGGCGGGTGGATTCAAAGGGACCGGCCTTGCCGAGTGGATCGGTAATGCCGTCGCCGGGGTCGAGGTCAGCACTATCGTACTGGTGCTGCTGGTCACGGTGGCGATCGTCTACCTGACCGAAATCACCTCCAACACCGCCTCCACCGCAACCTTCCTACCGATACTGGCCGCCGTAGCTGTCGGCCTTGGGCTGGATCCGCTGATTCTCTGCGTACCTGTAGCGCTCGGCGCTTCGATGGCCTTTATGATGCCGGTCGCCACCCCGCCCAATGCAATCGTGTTCTCCTACGAGCTGATGGAGCTACGCGATATGGTTCGCGCCGGCTTCCTGCTCAATCTGGTCGCGATCGCCGTAGCCTTCGGCCTCTTTACCCTGCTCGCCAATTTCGTCTTCGGCGTCAGCCTCTAGACCAGCAGACCGGGCCCTCGCAGCGATGCGGGGCCCAATTTCCCGCCACCCCCTAGTGGCAATTCCCCGCTGAGCCCTTCAACAATCTAAAGAGCCTATCTAACACCCTCTGAGTCGATACCAGCGGCCTTCCAGACTTATTTGTTGCCCATCTAGCAATCTGCTACCTTCTACGCACGCGTTGAATCAGGACAGGGACTATGTCGGCATCTTCTAAAGGAAAGCGCAGCGTTCTGCCTCGGGAAAAACCGCCCTTCTGCCATAGTGATACGCGAAGGTTTCAGCTTTTCGCCAAGACCAAGTTTTTATTTTTTATAAAGTAAATTAAATCAGCCTGTTAGAAGAATTGAAAAATACACCTTCTAAATACAGCGCTTTCACGCTAAAAATTGTTATGAGGCCGCGGCCTCTTTAACAGGCTGTTAGGGCAATGCTAAAGCTGCACATGGATTAGATATGGCGAATATTGGTGCTACAGATTTTTATATAAACGTACCCAGCTTGCCGAGATTGGAGTTCGAAAAGTATTCAACTCAGTTATTCGACCAGTGGGAAGAATATGTTGAGAGAACTGTTACGCTTTCCGATTAATCGCTTGTACTAGATGTAGAAGAAGGCTCGATTAAAGCCCTTGGTAAAGTGGGGGTCGTTCTGAGTGTTTTGTATTTAGGAATTGGGCAATATGGATCGTTTATTTCCGGAGTTCAGACAATTGACCGTCAAATAAGGGCGGCAGGAGATTATCTAGGCAAAATTGCAAGTGAGCCTTTTTCAAATAGTATTGCAAAGCCAAAAATAATAAAAAGAGGTGAGTCTCTAGCACGTTTACAGACCTTATTTGCAAAACTTCAACGAGGAAAATTAACAGTTGAGCAGGCAATGGTAGAAGCTGAAGAAATTTTCGGAGCAGAAATAGATGATGCTCCGGGGTTTATGGATGAACTCAAAGCCTCACTAATTATACTACCACAACAAATAAACCTTCCTTTCATTGCTATAGATGAAAGTGAATCAGGGTCAGAAACAAAAAAAACAAGGAAGTCATCCCCATCTCAACCAAGAGAGCCTGCACCACCATCGGATCAATTTCGTGTTGAAGTGTGGCGTGAGAGTAAGAAAGGTAAGCGTAATGTTAGAGTTCGTAGTATATAACGAGAGTAGCCCTAATCGGGTAGCCGAGGGTCTCTAACCTTCACCCCACAACATCCTGCATGCGCGTCCGCACAGGGCGTTTCACTTAGAATAGTGAAGCCTGATCCATCCATCACGCAGTGCCACTAACCCTTGAGACTTCAGGTAGGCGTTATTTAACGCTTGCTGTATCCCCGGTGTTTTGGAACTGCGCATTAGGCCTTCATCTAAGGGTGCGTACTGTTGGTGCTGGCGATGCCGCACGCAACCGCTGCCTGTACATGCACGCCGAGTCGCATCAGATTCATACGGGCTAGATTCGCCAGCGCTCGGCCCTATTTCTGCCGAAATTCAGTCCTTAAGCCACGTAGCTCCTGTCTCCAGTGGCCCAAGGGTGCACTGAGCATCTGTACTCCCGGCTACTTTTTGGACTTATTTGTTGCCCATCTTCCAATCTGCTACCTTGTATTTACGGGCTATGTTCGCACTAAATGTTGAAAACTTTCTGCCATCATGAAATCTGCCATAAAATCAGAAGGTTGATTGTTTTTTGATAGATGCTGATCGAACCATCGGAACCAGCCAAGATAGTGAGGCAGATATTTGGTGGAGACTCCGTGAAAACGTTGTATCCAGCCCTTGAGTCGCTGATGGTAGTTGTTCACCCCTTGAATGTGGAAGACTGACGCCTTGACTCTTTCGCCAGCACTGGCGTTGAGTACCTTGTGCTCGAGATGGTGCTTGCGGGTCAACGTTTCAAAGGTCAGATGAGCGTCTGTACAGAGAACGATATCTCGGCTTAACAGGGGTAGCAGATGCTGCTCTACATTTTTCAGGGTGAAGTGCTTGAGAACAAAGTCGGCCTCACCTGCGCTGCGGTCACGAGCCACCAGAACAGGCACCCACTTGGCGCCTTTTTTGTTGTCGTTGCCGCGCTTGCGAATAGGGCGTTCAGTAATTTTACGCTGGCCTTTGAATGATTCACGGAACATTGTTTGATCTGCTTCTACGATTCCCGTAAGTGCATGTGTATTAAGGTAATCCGCCAGCTTCAGGAAGCGATGGCGCCAGCGAAAGGAGGTGGACAGATGAACGTGGCACCGCGCCGCTGCTTTACGCAGTGCTTCAGAGCTCAGCATGGAGTCTGCGTATTCCATCCACAGCTCTCGTTTCCTCAGTCGAGCCAGCGGCGTGCCGGTTAAGGCCGTAAAGGTTTTGTGACAAGCTCGGCAGCGATAACGCTGTAACTCTTTGAGAGTGCCCCAGCGATGAATTTGATCATGGTTGCACGTTGGGCATCGAAGATCGGACTGAAGTTGCTGTTCCAGATGCTCGATGATGGCTGGTATTGCGTTAGGATGCTGCAATCGCTCCAGGAGCAGGTGTCGTTGACAGGGGCTGAGTGAATCGATGGCTGCAGCGAGTTGGTTGAAATCGTTCTGTTTCATTAGAAACCTCCGAAAATTACTGGGGTTTCCTATAGTTTAGTTCAGGATCAACACTTAATCAGAACATAGCCGTATTTACGTGTTGAATCAGGGCAAGGGCAGGACAATGTCGGCAGTTGGAAATGGAAAGTGCAGCACTCTGCATCGACCAAAAACACCCCTTCTGCGTAACGATCGCCTGAGCGTTTCGCCTTTTCACCAAAATAGAAACTTAGCTGATATAAAAAATAAAATAAGCCTGTTTGACGCAGGGGACCCAAACAATATTTTTAAACATTCGGCTTCACGCAAATAATTATTATGAGGATTATCTATGGAACAACCTGAGAATAAACACTGGTCACATCAGAAACTCAGACAGTTTGGCAGCATGAGCCCAGAAGAATATATAGATGAACGATTGAATCAATTTAGAGAGTGGTATGATAAAAAAGCCACAGATGCAAAAAAATTATATTTAAGAATGCGAGCCGTTACTGTAGTCGGCGGAGCAATTGTCCCTGTTTTAATAAACTTACCCATAAAAAATATTGATATCGCAGCGACTATTATCAGTTTATTAGTAGTTGTCTTTATTTCATTGGAAAGTGTATTTCACTTCAGAGAGCAGTGGAAAAATTATCGCGCCACCGAGCAACTACTGGCTAAAGAATATTTTAATTTTGTAACAGCTGAAGGTCCCTATAGAAAACTGGAAGAAAAAGAAGCGTTCTTAACCTTTGTTGAACGAGTCGAAAATGCAATAGAATCGGAAAATGCATCTACTCTAAATGTGATGACTACCTTGTCTGATAAGAAATCAGAGTCAAAAGAAAATCCTAAGGATAAATGACGCCTGATATATTTCTGTAGGGATTCTGAACTGCCAAGGATGCCAGTAATACAAAATATAAGTGAAATCAAAAAATGGATGATTCGACGCTAAAGATACTGGGTATATGTGTAACCATTCTGGTTGCCCTGAGTGGATGGCTATTCGTCTATCTGAATGGAAAAGCCACAGCGGCTCGGTCAGCACGCCTGGAAAGAGTCAATCGGCAACTGCGAGATCTCTATGGTCCGCTCTATGCCCGGCTAGCGGCCAGCAATAGAACCTGGTCTGCCTTTTGGGACAAACACAGGCCCGCTCATGGTCGTAATTACTACTTCGGTGATGATGTAGATCTTTCTGAAAAGGAACTCGAGACCTGGCGCCTCTGGATGAAGACGGTGTTTGAGCCGATGAATGCGGCGACCGAGGAAGTCATTCTAAAGAATATCGACCTTCTAGAGTCGGACGATATTCCAAATGCCTTTGTAGATGCTTTAGCGCATATTGCTGCTTATAAGGCTGTCCTTAATGCCTGGGAAAGAGAAGATTATTCGGAATATGCTTCCGTCAATAACTGGCCGTACCAAGAACTTTTGGCCGTGGTAGAGCCTGAGATAAAAAAGCTACGCAAACAGCAGAAAAAACTGCTCGGTGGATAATAATCAATCGACTACACGCCTTCTCCAGCCGACGTCGCAAAGTCACGTCGAATAAAGTCACGTCGATTATTGAGGCGTAAGCTAAAGAAGTCGCCAACTATGCGCACCAAGGGAAAAATAACCTCCTGGAACGATGAGAAAGGTTTTGGATTCGTCGAACCCTGCCTCGGCGGAAAGAAAGTCTTTTTTCATATATCAGCCTTAAGCCGCAGGGATCGACGCCCCGAGATTGGGCAATTGCTCACCTACAGCCTCTCTGCTGACAAGCAGGGTAAACCCTGCGCAGTGCTGGCCAGCTTGGCTGGTGACCGACGTCCGCAAAAGACGAAAACACAACGCAGTTCTCTTGCAACAATAGCCGTGATCCTATTTTTTACCCTTGTCGGTATATCCGTTGTTGCAGCCAAAATACCCCCTCTCATTCTTGGCCTTTATGTCGTAGCTAGCTTGCTCACCTTCATTACCTACGCAATAGACAAATCGGCAGCCAAAAAAGGCACATGGCGCACTCAGGAGAGCACCCTGCACCTGTTTGCTCTATTGGGTGGCTGGCCCGGCGCACTCCTCGCTCAACAAAAGTTACGCCATAAATCCAAGAAACAATCTTTCCGCTTCGTTTTCTGGGTCACGGTTTGCCTGAATATGGGCGCTTTGGGATGGCTGTTTACTCCGTAACCGGTCATTCTGAGGAGGGGTTGATATCCCGATACAGATCTGACCGTAA
>CAXBEA010000104.1:0-13525 GCA_963974645.1 uncultured Neptunomonas sp.
GGGCGATGTAGCCGACCAGATCTACCGCCAAGCCGTCACGTCAGCAGGCTTTGGCTGCATGGCGGCGCTCGATGCCGAGCGGTTCTTAGACAACCTGGATAAATAAAGCGCTGCGGGTAGCCATCCACGCTGCCCGCGTCCTGCTGAACCATGACTAGGATCACTTGGTTAAATCCAGACAGCCTCCAATTCCCTCCCGTCGACCTAGCGCTGGCCGAACCTGATGGACTACTGGCTGCGGGGGGTGATCTGAGCCCTGCGCGCCTGATACAGGCGTACCGTAGCGGAATTTTCCCCTGGTTCGACGAATCACAACCGATCCTCTGGTGGAGCCCGGATCCCCGCTGCATTCTTAAACCGGATCAACTGCATGTCTCCCGTAGCCTCAACAAACTAATCCGCCAGCAACGCTTTAGGGTCAGCCTCGATCACAGCTTTGATCAAGTCATCGCCGCTTGTGCTGGACCCCGTAACGGTGCTAAAGACACCTGGATCTCAGAGGCCATGCAGAACGCCTATCTTCAACTGCATCGCCAGGGTGTCGCGCATTCGGTAGAGGTTTGGCAGCAGGACAGCCTTGTCGGCGGCCTCTATGGCTTGGCGATAGGAAGAACTTTTTTCGGTGAATCGATGTTCAGTCGCGTCAATAACGCATCTAAAATAGGGTTTGTCACGCTGGCAAATCAACTGCGACAATGGGGTTATGGATTTATTGACTGTCAGATCTACAGCGGCCACCTCACGACCCTAGGAGCGAAGATGGTACCTAGACGTACATTTATCACACTTCTTAACCAGCATATTGACCAGCCGCAATTGCATCGCTGGGCGCTTTCGCAGGCGTCGGTACTGTGACCGATCTGCATCAACTCCAGTTTTACGCCACACCGGAACATAGCTGCAGCTATTTAGAAAACAGACTGGCTAAAACAATTTTTGTCGATCCCGATGCGGAACTGGACAAGCACAACTACAGCACTTTATCTGATCTCGGCTTCCGACGCAGCGGCAACCATATTTACCGTCCGCATTGCCAAAACTGCAGCGCCTGTATCTCTGCTCGAATCCCCGTTGATCTATTCCATCCGAGCAGAAGCCAAAAACGGGTTCTCAGGCTCAACAAAGACGTAACCACTCTCGTCCGCTCAGCCAGCTATACCGATGAATACTATGCCCTCTATGAGCACTACATACGCGTTCGACACAGTGACGGGGATATGCACCCCAGCAGCAAAGAGCAGTTCGAATCCTTTCTTGTGCAGACCCAGTACAACACTCAATTTCTAGAGTTCAGAATAGGCCAGACTTTGGTAGCGGTCGCTGTTGTCGATTACCTCGACCAGGGCATATCCGCAATTTATACCTTTTTTGACCCAGACCTATCAGATCGCAGCCTAGGCAAGTTTGCGATCCTCAAACTGATCGAACAGGCCCGCTCTGACAGCCTGCCGTATCTTTATCTGGGGTATTGGGTCAAAAACTGTCAGAAAATGGCGTATAAAACCACCTACCAGCCAATCCAGCTTTTGATTGCCGGACACTGGGTTCATCTCCCTGAGGGAGAAGTATCTATATTAAAAGCCGAAAATATTTTGCTTCAACCTTAGAAATGCGGCAGAATACCGCGCCTTAGTGCACCCGTAGCAGACCTAATTAGTACCAGAGGTAAGTCCTGTAATGGCCAAAGAAGAAAGCATTGAAATGGAAGGCACCATTATCGACACGCTGCCGAACACCATGTTCCGGGTAGAACTCGAGAATGGGCACGTTGTCACCGCCCACATTTCCGGAAAGATGCGTAAGCACTATATCCGGATCTTGACCGGTGACTCGGTCAAGGTAGAATTAACCCCTTACGACCTGTCAAAGGGGCGGATTGTATACCGCGCCCGTTGATACCCGCATAAGCTATACCGTTGACGGGGCGGCTTTCTTGGCTGCCTCGTAGACGAAACTCAATTTATCAGCCACTACCGATACCCTCACTTCACCACCCTCAACCAGATCGCCGAACAATACCTGTTCAGCCAGCGGCTTCTTAATCTCTTCTTGGATCAGACGAGCCATGGGACGGGCGCCCATCTTCTCATCATAGCCATGAACAGCCAACCAATCCCTAGCCGCCGCATCAACGAGCAGATGAACCCGCTTGTCGTCTAACTGCGCCTGTAGCTGGATCAAGAATTTATCAACAACACCTTTGATCACCTCCGTATCCAAAGATGCGAACTGGATCACCGCATCTAGACGATTACGGAACTCGGGGGTGAACATTTTCCGAATCGCTTCCATCCCGTCGCTACTGTGATCTTGATGGGTGAAACCCATCGAACGGCGGCTAAGATCTTCAGCCCCGGCGTTGGTCGTCATGACCAAAATCACATTACGGAAATCAGCCTTACGGCCGTTATTGTCGGTTAAGGTGCCGTTATCCATCACCTGCAACAACAGATTAAACACATCAGGGTGCGCCTTTTCGATCTCATCCAGCAACAAAATACAATGCGGCGTCCGAGTGATAGCCTCGGTCAGCAGTCCGCCTTGGTCATAACCAACATATCCTGGAGGCGCCCCGATCAATCTCGATACCGTGTGCCGTTCCATATATTCGGACATATCAAAACGCACTAACTCTATTCCCATGATGCGCGCTAACTGCGCTGTAACCTCGGTCTTACCTACGCCTGTTGGTCCAGCGAACAAGAAGGATCCCACCGGCTTCTGAGGCTCTTTTAACCCTGCACGCGACAGCTTGATAGCAGCGACCAACAGATCGATCGCCTTCTCTTGGCCGAACACCACCATTTTCAAATTATCTTCCAGCTTGGCAAGCGCCTGCTTGTCCGATGCAGAAACACTCTTGGGTGGAATACGCGCAATTTTGGCGACTATTGCCTCAATATCTACAACATCAATCAGATTTTTACGCTCCTCCTGGCTCTTGAGCTGCTGGTAGGCCCCAGCTTCATCGACAACATCGATCGCCTTATCCGGCATATGTCGATCATTGATATACCGATCGGCCAGCTCAGAAGCGGCACGAAGCGCCTCCTGGGTATAGCTGAGCTTATGGTGTTCTTCAAAACGAGACTGCAACCCGCGCAGGATCTGATAGGTTTCCTCGACCGAAGGTTCAAGCACATCAATTTTCTGGAACCGGCGTGCTAACGCACGGTCCTTTTCAAAAACCCCACGAAACTCTTGGAAAGTCGTTGACCCCAGGCAGCGCAACTCACCAGAACTCAATAACGGCTTGAGTAGATTAGAGGCATCCATAGCCCCGCCAGAGGCCGCACCGGCACCAATGATGGTGTGAATCTCATCGATAAAAAGGATACTCTTGGGTTTGTTAACGATTTCAGACAAAAGCCCTTTGAGCCGCTTTTCAAAATCCCCCCGGTACTTGGTTCCCGCTAGCAGAGCCCCCATATCCAGCGAATAGACCACGCTCGTAGCAAGCACTTGCGGCACCTTATCTTCAATAATAAGTTTAGCCAAACCCTCAGCAATGGCAGTCTTACCAACCCCCGCCTCACCAACCAACAACGGATTATTCTTACGACGACGCGAAAGTATCTGAATAACCCGCTCGACCTCTTCCTGGCGACCCACCAGAGGGTCTATTTTCCCAAGCGCTGCCTGAGCATTCAGATTGACAGCATATTTCGATAACGGACTAGCATCACCCTGGCTCTCCCCCCCTCCTTCAGCATGCTCTCGCTCTTCTAGTTGATGGTCGCTATCAACGACCTTAGGAACTCCATGCGATATATAGTTAATCACATCAATTCGCTCAACCCCCTGCTGACTCAGACAGTAAACCGCCTGGCTCTCTTGCTCACTAAAAATAGCAACCAGTACATTCGCGCCGGTTACTTCAGACTTCCCTGATGACTGAACATGAAACACCGCACGCTGCAGCACCCGCTGAAAACCTAACGTGGGTTGGGTTTCACGCTCGGAGTCGTGAGCGGGAATGAGCGGTGTCGTCGACTCGACAAATGCATTCAAACTACCTCGCAGCTTATCTATATCTACGCCACAAGCCTGCAATACGCCAATTGCAGAATGATTTCGCAACAACGCCAGCAGCAGGTGCTCAACCGTCATGAACTCATGACGCTTATCGCGAGCCTCCTGAAATGCCAAGCTCAAGGTTAACTCCAGCTCTTTATTCAGCACTTTTACCACCTCTGAATGTAATCACGCCTTGTCTACTTCGCAGAGCAAGGGGTGTTGATTATCTCTAGAATATTGATTCACTTGGGCCGCTTTAGTTTCAGCTATATCACGCGGATAGATCCCACAAACCGCCCTGCCCTGAGTATGAATTGCCAGCATCACATGGGTTGCCTTCTCCTGGTCCATCGAAAAAAACAGCGCAAGAACATCGACTACAAAGTCCATTGGAGTGTAGTCATCATTGAGAAGAATTACCTTATACATGGACGGCGGCTTCAAGGCTGGCTTCGCAGTCTCAATGGCGACCCCATCTTCACCCTCAAACTCTTCCGATTCCCTGGATAGGCGGATTGGATCAACGTATAGCATCGTTATAACCTGTATAAATTATAGATAGACTGAAATAATACATCGCTCGTTGATATAAGACACCTAGGCCAGAAGCCCAATTGACTGCAAGTATGCCACCTAGCCTAGCCTGGCCAAAAAAGAGCCATTCACAGATCTAAGCTAGCAATCACTAAAAACACTTACCGACCAACCAGATATAGATTCCCCCAAGAAAACTTTCAAACGCTTGTTTTAAGCTTTTTACCTATTTCTAAGGTGAGATTGATAGTCTATGGTGAGTTCACGTCTATTCTATCTATCGGAAGCCAGATAGATGGTTTGGGATCACGCATAAAATATAGTTATTGTGGTAGAGGGAGTAATGCTATGCAATCAGGGAAAGTAAAATGGTTTAACAATGCCAAGGGATATGGATTCATCCTCGCCGAAGAGGGTGACGAAGATCTTTTTGCCCATTTCAGCGCTATTCAGATGGACGGGTACAAAACCCTGAAGGCTGGTCAGCCCGTGCTGTTTGAAACCACACCAGGCCCTAAAGGGACTCACGCTATCAATATCCGCGCCGAAGACTCGAAACCGTCTGCACATACCGACTCTGCAGCGCACTAGGCAACGCCCTAGCCGGTAAGGAACTCAAACAAAAAAGGCCCTGTCTACTCAGGGCCTTTTTTTGATCCTGATATTTAGCAAGCTTTAATAGACCTCCCCCCATCTCCAGGCGTCTGACTAGCAGCCACACCCAAACACTAGAAACTAAACACTAGAAACTAAACACTAGAAACTAAACACTAGAAACTAAACACTAGAAACTAAACACTAGACACCCTAATGGCATAGGTAAAAAACCCAGACCAGCTTAGCTGAATCTGGGTTTTTATAGGACCACCCTCAAGGGCGCATAGGCTTAGCTACGAGCAGCAGCCAGGATAGCGTTTAGCGTTGCGCTTGGACGCATAATCTCTTTGATCGTGGCACGATCTGCATGGTAGTAACCATAGCCAACCGCCTCAACCGGCTTGCCTTGGGTTGCTTCCAATTCAGCCACAATTGCAGCCTCATTTTCAGCTAACGCTTTAGCTAGAGGAGCAAACTCGGCCGCCAACGCTGCATCTTCGGTCTGTGCTGCAACAGCCTGAGCCCAGTACATACCGAGATAGAAGTGACTTCCGCGATTATCTAGCTCGCCAACCTTGCGTGAAGGTGACTTGTTATTTTCTAACAATATACCGGTTGCCTGGTCGAGGGTCTTAGCCAGAATTTTTGCACGAGGGTTATTCTGCTTGATCCCCATCTCTTCAAGCGAGACCGCCAAAGCCAGGAACTCACCCAGTGAATCCCAACGCAGGTGGTTTTCTTCATGGACCTGCTGCACATGCTTGGGAGCCGAACCACCTGCACCCGTCTCATACATACCGCCGCCTTTAAGCATAGGAACGATTGAAAGCATCTTGGCGGACGTGCCCAACTCCATGATCGGAAACAGGTCGGTCAGGTAATCGCGCAATACGTTACCGGTAACAGAGATAGTGTCACGGCCGCGTATCATCCGCTCCATGCTGCGACGAATAGCTTCCTCGTAAGTCATGATACGAATATCCAACCCGCTTGTATCATGCTCTTTCAGGTAGCAGTTAACCTTCTTGATCAGTTCAATGTCATGGGCGCGGTTACGGTCTAACCAGAAAATCGCAGGTGTTTCAGATTGACGTGCACGGGCCACAGCCAGCCTGACCCAGTCGCGCACCGGCTCATCCTTAGTTTGACAGGCACGCCAGATATCACCCTTCTCAACATCGTGCTGCATCAGCACATGACCCTTAGCATCGACCACACGCATCACGCCATCAGCCTCAAGCTCATAGGTCTTGTCATGCGAGCCGTACTCTTCGGCCTTCTTAGCCATCAGTCCCACGTTAGGCACAGTACCCATCGTGGTTGGATCGAAAGCACCGTTCGTCTTACAGAAGTTAATCATCTCCTGATAGATAGTCGAGTAAGTACTCTCGGGCATTACCGCCTTGGTATCCTTAGCCTTTCCATCGGGGCCCCACATCTTACCGCCATTACGGATCATGGCTGGCATCGACGCATCGACGATCACATCGCTTGGCACGTGCAGATTGGTGATCCCTTTAACCGAATCAACCATCGCCATTTCTGGACGATGTTCGTAGCAGGCATGAATATCTTCTAGAATCTCTTCGCGCTTGGAGCGCGGTAGGGATTCAATTTTTTCGTAAACACTGCTCAAACCGTTATTGGGATTAACCCCCAGTTTTTTAAACAGATCGGCATACTTCTCAAATACTTCTTTGTAGAACACGGTGACCGCATGACCAAAAACGATAGGATGAGATACCTTCATCATGGTTGCCTTGACGTGCAGAGACCACATCACACCCGAATCTTTTGCATCCTGCAGCGTCTGCTCGAAGAACTCACGCAGCGCCTTAACGCTCATCCGCATGCTATCGAGCACTTCACCTGTTTCTAGTTGCAGCTTTTTCTTAAGCTGTACCTTGCCATCTTTACCAACAAACTCGATCCGCACCTCACCGGCTTGTGCCATGGTGATCGACTGCTCGGCAGAGTTGAAGTCGCCTTTGCGCATATAGTCGGCATGTGTACGTGAGGCCATGCTCCAGGCGCCCATGGAGTGCGGAAACTTGCGCACATACTGTTTAACCGCAGCCGGGGCGCGACGGTCTGAATTACCCTCGCGCAGTACAGGGTTTACCGCGCTGCCCAGCAATTTCGAATAACGAACCAGCAACGCCTTATCGGCATCAGACTCAGGCGCCTCGGGAAAGTCCGGAAGCGGATAGCCCTGGCCCTGAAGCTCCGCAATACAGGCTTTCAGCTGAGGCACTGAGGCACTGATATTTGGCAGCTTAATAATGTTGGCGTTCGGATCTTGAGTCAGCGCCCCCAGAAATGCCAAGCCATCCTCTACCTGCTGCTCTTTTGTCAGGAAATCAGAAAATGAGGCAAGAATTCGACCTGCCAATGAAATATCGCTGATTTTTACGTCGATTCCAGCCGCTGAAGTAAAGGTTCGAACTATCGGCAGCAATGAGCAGGTCGCCAATGAAGGCGCTTCATCGGTAAGCGTGTAGTAGATAGTGTGAGTATTCGTAGTCATTGTGTCCCCTTTAGTTTCCGGCTGGTAGCCAAGAACCTGTACAAGCAACGCGAAGCTGCCATCCCACAGGTCTGGGCCTCTAGATCAAAACTTTCGCGACATATTCTATTTCACCTTGGTATAGATACTAAAGCGAAAAACGCTCTATTTTGATCTGCTGCTACTAAAAGATAACGTTTTTTCCGCCCACTACCAACACCAGGCACACCAACGCAAACCATACCCACTCAAAGTCATAAAAACAATAAATAATTTATTATCAATAAGTTAGAAACAATACATGTATTTTAACAGACCAACAAAGAGCCTTTAGCCATCTAAAACTACTAAATATCCGCTATCTTTTTGTAGTCCAGCTACAATATACGACCGACTGTTGATCTCTCAGTCTAAGCGCCTGATGCGGTCTATATGGCTTTCATCTAATGACGCTTATAAGCACAATAAAAATCATTTAAACGCCTACGGAAATAAAATTAATCGATGGACATGACGCTATTACGCACCTTTCTTGAAGTCTGTCGAACCCGGCATTTTGGCTAGGCTGCGGAAGCTCTCCAGCTGACACAAGCGGCTGTCAGCGCCCGAATAAAACAGCTTGAGAATCGTCTCGGGGTACAACTATTCGACCGCATTCGACCGCAGCAAGCGGGAGATTCGCCTGACCCCGGTTAAATCAGCACCAGTGATTGAGCACGCTGCCTATGCCGTCTACCCGCTCAGAACTCCGAAACTGGAGATGATCAATGAGTTACTGGGGTTGTTCGAAGAAACCACATCAAACCAGTAACAGCGAACCTAGACCGAGAAAGGTCACAAAACCGACCACGTCGGTGACTGTTGTCAAGATTACCGAACCTGACAACGCAGGATCTATCTGCATGCGGTCAAGCACCATCGGAATCAATACCCCGGACAGTGCGGCTGCTAATATATTAACAATGATAGCGATCCCAATAACGACTCCGAGGATGGGACTTGAAAACCAGAGTGCAGCAACGATCGCAATCAAGATAGACCAGAGCACGCCATTGACTCCGGCAACCGCCAGCTCCTTGCGCAATAGAGAGCGGAAGTTTCCCTGAGATATCTGATCCAACGCTAAGCCCCGAATCATCAAGGTTAGGGTTTGGCTGCCCGCTATCCCCCCCATAGACGCGACAACCGGCATCAACACGGCCAGGGCAACTACCTGTTGTAACGTTGCCTCAAACAGCCCTATAGCCCAGGATGCCAAAAAAGCCGTTAGTAGATTGATCCCTAACCAGGTAGCACGCCGCCGCGAGCTGCGCAGTACCGGAGCGAACAGATCTTCGTCCTCACTCATGCCCACCCTGGCCATCAACTGGGATTCAAACTCTTCACGCTGAATATCCATTGCATTACGCAGCGTAATCCGCCCCAGCAGACGCCCCTGCTCATCAACCACAGGCAGAGCGACCCAGCCTGACCGCATCACCGCTTCGGCAGCATCATCAAGCGAGGTGTCGCCCTGTAGACACTCCGCCTCTTCATCCACTTGATGACTCAGGTGCTGGTGGCTCGGGACGGTATACAGATGACCGGTGCGTACGGTACCGCTGTAGCGGCCAGAACGGTCATAAAGAAACAAACTATCGGTGTACTCGGGCAATGACCGCCGCAACAGCCTATCCGCATCCTGAACCCGGACACTCGCCGGCAGCATCAGCAGATCGTGATCTACAAAACGACCTATTTGCTCCTCGCTATACTGTGCCGAACGCTCAAAATAATCGCGCTGCTTGGCATCCATCCGCGACAGTGCATCTTCAACCACAGCCTCCGGCAGCGAATCGACAAGCTCAATCAAATCCTGTGCATCGAGACCGGCTAGCAGCCGTGTAATCTGCTCATCATCGCAGGCACGCAACAACGTAGCGCGCGCCTCGTCGCGCATCTCAACCAGCACATCGGCCTGCTGCTCTTCAGGAATCTCTCCCCAAAGCCGAATCCGCTCTTCGTGCGGTAACGACTCCAGCAACAGCGCTAGCTGTTCTTCATCGAGCTCTTCAACAACGTCATCGATGACTACCGGGTTTTTCTCATCGTCCACCTCACAGAGACGGTCGATAGCTTGATTCAATTCATCAGTCACTGGACGACCCTCTGGGAATTAACAGTTGCGAAAAAACGCGCGATTTTGACATACGGAGCAAATTCTATAAAGCCTAAGATTCTGAATTAAATCCGATTATAGCTCCTTTTAACCCATCCCAAGCCACGCCACAGTCCTTGGCTTCAAGATCTGAGGGAGACTCTCTAGCTTCTTGATAGATACAAATAAAACTAAATATTTCTGACTATTTCATGAAAAATATTTATCAAAGCTAAGATCAAGTCAACCCATCTCTTAGCGCATGTAGTAAACCAAGCACACAGCATGTAACAAAAAATATTTTCTAAACTGACAGAACATATGGTTTTTATTATCAAATTCTTTGCTCTACATTGCAGCTGCTTCCAGATACAGAGCAAGGCCTGTCTAACAATAGAGCCTGTAGAACCTATTTTTTGTACCTCGAATAAGAACAAGCTGATGAAAAACCTTGTAGCTATGACTCTATCCAGCAGGCTACTGTCTACACCGCTACTGGCCGTATCAACCAACACCCTGGCTGGGCAAGCGGATACTTCAGTTTACTGGCAAGGTGGCGGTTTTTTACGTGATAGCGATGGTGATTGTATTCGGCCTTCTGATTGACATCCGTACACTCAGATAAAAGGCTGCGATCCGATCAAGGAGAACCCGGTGCCTACACCCATCGTCGCCATATTCATCGATACAGATAAAGATGGGATAGCTGATGCTCGGGATCCATGCGCCAACACCCCCAGCGGGATTCGGGTTGACGGCACGGGCTGCGAACAGGATAGCGACAGCGATGCCATTACAGACTCACGGGATCAGTGCGCAGGAACACCCGTAGGTGCCAAGGTTGACTTGAATGGCTGTATTGTAGAGCTGATGGAACCGATAAATTATGATTTGCGGGTGGAAGCCAGCGTCAAGGTAATCGTCGCCAAGTCATAATCTTAATCAGGGTAGCAACAAGGCCGCGCAGCAAACCGCGGCCTTTTCCGTTTCTGATGACTAAGTACTACTGTCTATACAAATCCATTAAAATCGATCCCGAAACATGAAAAATACCGCGCCTAACAAACAGCACCCCGCCCACAGGCAATCCAGCTTCAACGGCTCTTTCAGATAAAAAAAACGGCAAAAGTGGGTAATCTTTTTTCTTTGATGCACCCGTCTCATGAATATTGATCAGCGGTGACGCAAATGTTAATCAGGTAAAAAGAGCGGCTGTTGGCCCCATACCAGACATTGAACGTACGGCTGATTTCGGCAGTAGCTGCACCCAATACAGACGTCACTGACACAACCGTTGAAGTCGATGTAGAACGGATTTAAAACCTTTTTAGCTCTGTTGTGATTATTCACCTCGTTAAACGATTTTACTCACTTAACTATGTGTCCAGAAAATGTGGGACCGATCAGATATCGTCGTGGGTCAAGTTATCGCCGGCCTTGACCTGAATCTCGATAATCGTCACGCTCTTCGCATCGCCAATGTCGGGCACAGGAGCTGCAATAAAACCTGTCATGACAGGTACCTCAGCAGGTCCAAGGCGCGGCGTCGCTGGTATCGATTGCAAACATCTCGATCGCCTTCTCTAGTTGAGACGGCTCAACGACTCCTTGGCGCACCAATGCTTCGATTCCGGCAATCGCGATATGTTGCCGATCGACTTCAAAGAAACGCCGCAATGCCTGGCGACTGGCGGAACGACCGAAGCCGTCGGTACCGAGAATGGTGATCGGGGTGCTCAAATAGGGCGCAATCTGCCCCGGGAACGCCCGCACGTAATCGCTTGCAACGACAATGGGCTCGGCACCATCGAGGAGCTGGCTAACATGTGACTGGGCCGGATTTCTCCAGGCTTTCAGGCGATTATCACGCTCAATCACTGCGGCTTCGCGCGCCAGTTCGGTGAACGAGGTGGCCGAGAAGATATCGCTGGCTATCCCAAACTCCTGCTCCAGTAGCTCTGCGGCCGCAATTACTTCAAGCAGGATCGTGCCGGAGCCCACCAGTTTGATCCGAGGGGCCTCGGTTTTCCCAGAGCTGCGAAATGGGTAGAGACCGCGAATTATGTCGGCGCGAATGTCATCGGGTATCGACGGCTGGGCGTAGTTTTCATTCATCACTGTGATGTAGAAAAACTCGTCGCGTTTCTCGTCCATCATCCGCACCATCCCATACTCCATGATGACCGCTAACTCATAGGCGAAGGCCGGATCATAGGCGCGACAATTGGGAATGGTGGCAGCCTGGAGATGGCTCGATCCATCTTGATGTTGCAGCCCTTCACCGGAGAGGGTGGTGCGACCGGCGGTGGCACCCAGCAAGAATCCGCGTGTGCGCTGGTCTGCTGCAGCCCAAATGAGATCACCAATCCGTTGAAAACCGAACATCGAGTAATAGATGTAGATCGGCAGAGTCTCCACATCGTGAACGGAATAGGCGGTACCCGCTGCTGTCCAGGAGCTGATTGCACCTGCCTCGGTGATACCTTCTTCGAGCAGTTGGCCATTTTTTGCTTCTTTGTAATAAAGCATCGAGCTCATGTCTTCGGGATCGTACAGTTGACCTTCAGGGGCGTAGATACCGATCTGGCGGAACAGGTTGTCCATACCGAAGGTTCGCGCCTCGTCAGCGACGATGGGGACAATCCGGGGGCCAAAGGACTTGTCCTTCAGTAGCCTCGATAGCATTCGAACGGCTGCCATGGTGGTGGACATATTCTTACCGTCGGCTTCAAGTGCGAAGTTGGCGTAATCCGCCAGCTCAGGGCGCTTTGGCGCGGGGTTAGTTGCTTTCAGAGAGCGCTGAGGAAGGAACCCTCCCAGTGATGAACGCCGCTGCTTCAAGTAGACTATCTCTGGACTGTCGTCGGCAGGTTTATAGAACTCAAGTGCTTCGACTGCGGCATCAGATAACGGCAGATCAAAGCGATCACGGAATTCGAGCAGCGCTTTAACATTAAGTTTTTTAGCTTGGTGCGCAGACATACGGGACTCGCCTGCGCCACCCATCCCATAACCTTTTTTGGTCTTGGTCAGGATCACGGTCGGCTGACCCTTGTGAGCTTTGGCGGCGGCAAAGGCGGCATAGATCTTTTTCATGTCATGGCCACCACGTTTGAGCGCGTGGATCTCTGCATCGCTCATATGGCTCACCAGCGCTGCGGTCTCAGGGTCAATATCAAAGAATTTAGCGCGGTTGTAGTCACCATCTTTGGAACCCAGGTCCTGGTACTGGCCATCCACCGTTTCGGCGAAACGGCGCAGCAACACATGGTTCTTATCCTGGGCAAACAGGCTGTCCCACTCAGACCCCCAGAGCACCTTGATCACGTTCCAGCCGGCACCGATGAACAGGGATTCAAGCTCCTGAATGATCTGTCCGTTGCCGCGCACAGGACCGTCTAGCCGTTGCAAGTTGCAGTTGACGATAAACGTGAGGTTGTCGAGGCCTTCGCGTGCGGCAAGGCTGAGACCGGCAATAGATTCTGGCTCATCCATCTCGCCGTCACCGAATACGCCCCAAACGTGGCGGCCTTCGGTTTCGGCAAGCTCGCGTGCCTGCAGGTAATGCATAAAGCGTGCCTGATACACGGCACTTAGCGGTCCGAGCCCCATCGATCCGGTCGGAACTTGCCAGAACTCTTTCATCAACCAAGGGTGGGGATAGGAGCAAAGGCCCTCACCGGGCACTTCTTGACGGTAATTAGCGATATCCTGCTCGCTCAGCCGACCCTCCA
>CAXBEA010000105.1:0-13093 GCA_963974645.1 uncultured Neptunomonas sp.
CACGGTGCTGAATCGCATCGACTATATGTCGATGTTCGGCCAAGGCTCTTACCGGTCGTGAGCTGGAGAGACTGAACTGGTAGCGGTACATCCGCACCAGATGATAAAGCTCCCCACCAAGAAGCTCCTGTAGCTTATTGTTTTTACTTCCCTGTACGATCCGATAGTGAAAATCCAGATCACCCTCTTTCTGGAAGTAAGAACGCCCCTCGCTCTGCTCGAGACTCCGTTCATGCTGATCAAGCAGATCCCGTAAACTGGCTATCTCGGCATCACTCATGTTCTGAGCAGCAAGCCGACAAGCCATCCCTTCCATCGCCTCACGAACATGATAGATCTCAATCAGTTCGCGCGATGACAAGGAGACAACCCGGGCACCGACATGAGGAATGCGTACAACCAGCCGCAACCCCTCTAAACGTCGAATCGCTTCACGCAACGGCCCCCGGCTGATGCCATAGGTACGGGCCAATTCAGGCTCGCTGATCTTATGTCCAGGAGGAATAACACCCTTAATGATCGCGGTAACGATCTCTCGGCAAACCCGATCAGCCAAGGTTCTGGACTCCGGTTCAGCGAGTTCTAATGCCGTAAACTGTGTAGGTGCTTTCATAAGATTGTCGACAATGTTGTTGAGTGGACACACAATAGCCCCCTAAAAAGCGCTAGTCAACCGCTTAAACCCAGCAAACTGTCAACACAATACAAAAGTATAGGGGTTATTACCCAGCCTTAAAAACACCTGCTAAACCACCCTGGCGGCCAAATAATCTGCCAAATCAAGATCCATCTGCAGGGCAAGCTGACGTGGCTTCTGAAATGGCAGACTATGATCACAACCGCGTACAGGGTGATATGTCCAGCGATCAAGCTGGTGCGCCAGCTGCTGATTAAACAGATGCATCGCCTCGACACTGCGGCTACCGACAAAGCTACTGAGATCCCCTTGATCCGCCAATAGCTGCGCCCGATCTAGACGCTGACTCGCTTCGGTTACCGCATCCAGCGCATTGGCAAAGCCCTGTGGACGATGTCCCAGTCGGGCAATCGAAATTGCATCACCCCGCGGAGAAGCGATCCGATTAGGCGCAACGGTCTGTAAAAACGCTAGCACACTCTGTTCAGGATCATCGCCCTCACGCAGCAACTGAGCAATATCGCTATAACGCTGTCGAATAGCGATCGCTTGATCGATATCACTACGATCCACCAGCGCGGACTCCAATAGATACTGTTTATGCACACGATGGGGCTGGGCCTGCTTTAATAGCATGCAGACCAACCCACCAAACGAATAGCCACCCAGATCAAACGCCCACCAGCCCAACTGGTCCAGCAGACAGATCTGATCAGCAACAACCTCTTCGATCCGATAACCACGCTCACAGCCATCCTGACCAACAGTCAGCCCCATACCCCGCAGATCCGGCACCAGCACTTCATGCCAACCCTGGAGATGGTTGACCAAGTGCTCCCAGCTATCTTCACCGGCCACGCCCGCACCGTGCAGCAGCACCAATCTCCGTCCCTGTTCTGCATAACGATTGCGGTAAAGCCGATAACTAATGCGTTGCTCGGCAGTTTCAAGCTGATGGGTCTGAACTGAAAAATGCGCTTTCATAAATTCATCAATAAGAGTAATTGTTAATAATTAACCAAGAATACCGATTGTAGGACATCGTCCCCAAACCGACTCAGATCTGATCTAAGCCGACCCAAAGCCGCACAGGCTGGAGCTAGCCACGGGCTGCGCGTACAATGCGGCTGTTAATAGATCCTAAGCGAGCCATAGGATACCGATCAAGTCACCCGTTCGGCCTAAACCCCTCCATACTGATCACCGGAAATCCTGTTTTGCCGTTAACACCTATCAACCAGATTGAGCTCAGCTACAGTCCTGACAGTACCCTGCTGTTTGCATCAATACGCGCACGCCCCTACCCAGTCTTTCTAGACAGTAGCGGCTACGGCGGCAAATTCGGACGTTTTGATATTCTCTGCGCCGACCCAACCCAGTTGCTGATCCACCAAGACTCCCAAACCCTGTTGATCCAGCAGGACGGCAAAACCGAAAAACTCAGCCAGCCCCCTTTCAGCGCACTCCAGCAACTCCTGCTTAAGCAAGGCTTTGATGCTATCAGCTCACCCGAACTGCCTTTCTGTGGCGGGGCTATGGGCTATTTCGGTTACGACCTGGGGCGCTGCTATGTACCCCTGGCAAGTCATGCCGAGGACGACATCACCCTGCCGCAGATGCAGGTTGGCATCTACTCCTGGTCCATTATTGTTGATCACCAGAAACATAAAACCACGCTGGCAAGCCACAGCTTGACTGTGTCACAACTCAGAACCCTCGCTGACAGCTTTACGCCATTGCAGCCAAAAGCATTCAGACTCGACTCAGCGTTTCTCGCCAACATGGATCGTGATGCCTACCTGGGACGCTTCCAAAGGGTTATCGACTACATTCATGCCGGTGATTGCTACCAGGTCAACCTAGCCCAACGTTTTAGCTGTGACTACCAGGGCGACCCCTGGAGCGCCTACCTAAAGCTCCGCAAGCAAACCAACACCCCATTTTCTGCGTATATGGAATCACCCCAAGGCTGCTTGCTAAGCCTGTCTCCCGAACGTTTTTTACAGGTCGCTGACGGCCAGGTCGAAACCCGTCCCATCAAAGGTACGCGCCCCCGCCACCCGCAGCAGGATAAAGACCTGAAGCTTAAAACCGAACTCGAGACCAGCACCAAGGACAGAGCAGAAAATCTGATGATTGTGGATCTGCTTCGCAACGACCTTGGACGCAGCTGTAGCACCGGCTCAGTCAAGGTACCAGAGCTATTCAAGATCGAAAGCTACGCCAATGTCCACCATCTGGTCAGTGCAATCACCGGCACGCTGGACAACCCCATCGAGGTGATCGACCTGCTGCAAGGCTGCTTTCCCGGCGGCTCTATTACCGGGGCTCCGAAGATACGCGCGATGCAGATTATTGAAGAGCTCGAACCGCATCGGCGTTCCGCCTATTGCGGCGCAATCGGCTACATCGGCTTTAACGGCCAGATGGATAGCAACATCTGCATCCGTACCCTGGTTGCTACGCGCGATAATGCAACCGACCGCACCCATATCGACAGGGACCACGACAAACACAAAGGAAAGCTTCACTGCTGGGCGGGTGGAGGTATCGTTGCCGATTCTAACGGTGATGCGGAATACCAGGAGACCTTTGACAAGGTCAATAATTTGATCCGCTGTTTAGAAGATGAATTCTTCAGCACGACAGAGAGCCCGGTAGTTAGCTAAAGCGCTCCGAAACGAAAAAAACCGGCCGAAGCCGGTTTTTAACCATCAATATCCAACAGCATCAATATCAAACACCATCAATATTAAACACCCTCTATATCACGCACTAGCGCTCACAAACGCCAGGAGGAACTTACCGCGGCTGTTCGATACCAACAATGAACCAGTCAGCGTCGGCCTGCTCCAGCGTTTTGGTTAGATGCCAGATCTCGTTAAACTCGGTCGTTTCCTCGCCCCGTCCTTCACGCATCCAGCCATTGAAATGAACGCTCAACTGCGCCTCGCCCTGATTTTCAGCAAAGCCCACCAATTCAGGGATAACCGAAACCAGATCATTATCAAGCGCACCCTCACCCAGACGCTTACGCTCTTCTTCCAACGCGGCAAACAACTCGGCGGAACAGTAGCTGCGAATTTCCTCCAGGTCATTTTGATTCCAGGCTAACTGCAACTGACCAAAGTGGCCGCGCGCGCCCTCTAAAAAAGCATCTTTGTTAAACCAGTCCGGCAGCTCAAGTGAATCTTCAGAAGCCAAGCCCCAGGACGCTGTCGCAGACGAGTTGAATGTTTGCGGTTGGCGCATTAACGGCTCGGAAGTCGGTTCAGCCTGTGATGAGGGATGACCGGCATACTGCGGCCGAGCGGCTGTTTTTCCCCGGGTAAAAAGTTTGAAGGCGATAAAAGCGACCAGCGCCATGATCAACACATCCATCATCTGCAGCCCCTCGAAAGCGCCACCGAAGAATAGCGCACCCAGCATGCCGCCCGCCAGCAACCCGCCGAGCATACCCATGCCCAGGCCACCTCGGGTAGCCGCACCCGCAGTCGTTGTTTTTGCAGCCGTCGGCTGCGGAGCCGCCTTAGGTGCCGGCGCTACTTTTTTAGGGGTAGAGAACATCTTGCCAAAACTTGAACCACCGCCAAAACGTTTGGCTTCTGCAACCTCAGGGGTGAAGGTCAATCCGATCATAAACACACAACAGAAGGTAATCAGGGTACGTATCATTCTATTTATTACTCCGATAACGGGATCAACCAGCATCCCTAATTAGTTACAGGGTTAAATCTCTGTTGCTAGCAGCGATAAACTGCTTTTTCAAATCTTCGAAGGTCTGTACCGCAGGAAACTGCGGAAACTCATCGATCACATTCTGGGGCGCGTGAAACAGAATCCCGGCATCCGCTTCGGCCAACATGGTGGTGTCATTATAGGAATCGCCGGCAGCGATCACCCGGTAATACAGGGTTTTGAATGCCAACACCGACTGACGCTTCGGATTTGACTGACGCAGTTTGTAATCGACAATACGGCCAGTCTCATCGGCGATCAGACGATGACAAAACAGGGTCGGAAACCCCAGCTGTCGCATCAATGGTTGAGAGAACTCGTAAAAGGTATCGGACAAAATAACCACCTGAAAACGCTCACGTAGCCAATCGACAAATTCGATCGCCCCAGCCAAGGGTTTAAGGGTCGCTATCGTGGCTTGAATCTGCGCCAAGGTCAGGCCGTGTTGATCAAGAATTCGCAACCGTTGGCGCATCAGCACATCGTAGTCAGGAATATCGCGGGTCGTGGCTTTGAGCTCCTCGATGCCGGTAGCTTCGGCAAATTCAATCCAAATTTCGGGAACCAATACCCCTTCAAGATCCAAACATGCGATTTCCACTAGGCTCTCCTGCATCAACGTCAATAAGCTGTAAATCTACAAAAACCGGCGAGGACTCTACCCTGCTTTATCTGGGCGCGCAACGGCAGCAACCCTGCTAAATAAATAGACTTACCGGCTTAGCCATCAGTGATCGGGCAGCTCAATCGCACTGAAGAGCTTATCGCGCTCGACGCGATTGGCGCAGGCTACCGCGGCATCAATCAGCTCACGGGTCAGGTGTGGCGCGAACCCCTGGATAAAATCGTACATATAGCCACGCAAAAAAGTGCCCCGCCTAAAACCTATCTTGGTCGAACTGGGTTCAAACAGATGGCTCGCATCCAGCGCCACAAGGTCGGTATCTATCGAGGGCTCGTAGGCCATACTGGCAATGATACCCACACCCAGATTAAGTCGCACATAGGTCTTGATCACATCGGAGTCTACCGCGGTAAACACCACTCTGGGCTCCAAGCCTAACCGGCTAAAGGCATCGTCCAACTTAGACCGCCCGGTAAAACCAAATACATAGGTAACAATTGGATGCTTAGCCACGTCTTCCAAGGTCAACTTGGATAACTGCGCCAGCGGATGGTTCTTGGGGACCACAACTGAGCGGTTCCACCGGTAGCAAGGCATCATCACCAGATTGCTGAATGTAGACATCGCCTCCGTTGCAATCGCAAAATCGACCGTACCGTCAGCAGCCATCTCGGCAATCTGCATCGGTGTTCCTTGATGCATATGCAAAGTAACATCCGGATATTTACCGATAAAGCCACTGATAGCCTGTGGCAAGGCATAGCGTGCCTGGGTATGCGTGGTGGCTATCGCCAGACTTCCCTTACGTTCATCGCTGAACTCCTGGGCGACCTGTTTTATCGTCTCTGCTTTATAGAGGATTTCAGCGGCGATCTCTAAAATTGACTGGCCCGCCTCGGTTACTCGGGTCAAATGCTTACCACTGCGAGCAAACACCTCCACCCCCAGCTCATCCTCAAGCAATCGTATCTGCTTGCTGATCCCCGGCTGAGAGGTATATAGACTTTGCGCGGTCGCAGAAACATTCAGATCATGCTTGGCGACTTCACAGATATAACGCAACTGCTGCAGCTTCATAATACCCACCAGCATCGGAAACAGAATTATTATTCAAAAATAGCATATAAAGGCTGCTTCTAAGAACAACCTTTCGAGACAGCAACAGCTGAAGGCTAACGCCTGAGTTTAATCAGCGCATTCTTAAGCTCGGCCTCTATCGGTGCCTTTATAATGAGCCGCTCGGGGCTACCTGGAAGGCGTAGCCGTAATTCGGCCGCATGCAAAAACAACCGTTTGACACCTTCGCCTTTCAGTAGCCGATTCATCGGCTCATCACCATACTTGGGATCGCCAATGATCGGATGACCCGCATGCAGCGCGTGTACTCGAATTTGATGGGTACGTCCGGTTACCGGTTTGGCCTCAATCAGTGAGCAACGTTCGTAGGTCTCCATCAACCGGAACTCAGTGATTGAAGTCTTGCCTTCAGGATCGACCCTGACCACCCGCTCACCCGATTGCAGCTCATTCTTCTTTAATGGCGCATCGACTTTCGTCACGCGTTTAGACCAGTGCCCCATTACCAGCGCATGGTAGATTTTACTGATCCGCCCTTGCCTTAGATCCTCATGTAACGCGGTCAGTGTACTGCGCTTCTTGGCCACCATGACTGCACCCGAGGTATCGCGGTCGAGGCGATGCACCAGCTCGAGGAATTTGCTCTCGGGGCGCATCTGTCGCAGCGCTTCGATCAGTCCCAGATTAATCCCACTACCCCCATGAACCGCCAGCCCCGAGGGCTTGTTAATCACCAGCAGTTGATCATTTTCAAACACAATTGCCTGCCCTAACGCAGCAGTGAGTCCGGCACCTACCTTGGGCTGTGGCTTTTCCTCGGGCAACCGCAACGGTGGAACCCGTACAATGTCACCGACAACAAGGCGGTAAGGCGCTTTAATCCTTCCTTTATTAACCCGCACCTCGCCTTTACGCAGAATACGGTAAATCAATGTCTTAGGCACACCCTTGAGCAGCGTCAACAAAAAATTGTCGATCCGCTGACCTTCATTTTCCACTGTAATTTCAACCAACTGAACGCCACTGCTGGGCGCTTTCGCCTCTGTCATCATAATAATTAGGGATACCGGCTGTGATTGCTGAGAGGGGGAATTCCTGATATATTGCCGCGTCGCTTGGCAGATGTTATATATCACCCTGCGATTTCGGTTTGCATTGTAACTGATTCCTGCCCCTCTGGCAGATGATTATCCAGGCAGCCGACCAACCGTAAAACAGATTACAGGGGTAGCAGCAACCAGGCTGCTACCGAAATCAAGTCGCACCTCCTAACGAAATTTTCGCGATTTGAATTGATTTATGCCTTGTGTTGAGGTGAGGACGTCAGTAACCCGTGGATCATGCGCCATCCCCTATTGGATCCCGCATCTTAAAAATAGTCAGCAGCTGTACAAATACGCGAGCGAAAGACTTATCCGAGATTGGTTACTGTTCCCTTCACCGAGAGGTTAACCACAGACAGAAACAGGCGATAAACCGCTACAGAACGCTGACAGAGCCATATCTGCTAGAGCACGCATCTGGGAAAACTGACTGCACGCATAAACATATCGATTCGAATTAGATAAAGATCCTCGTTGATTCAGGACGGTGCGATTATTCACTTCGTATAGATCGGAAACGACTACGAATAAAGAGTTGAATAACCGCCCATGAAAAGAATGCTAATTAACGCCACTCAGCCAGAAGAGTTGCGCGTCGCTCTGGTCGATGGCCAGAAGATGTTCGATCTAGATATCGAATCTGGTGCCCGTGAACAGAAAAAGTCCAACATCTACGTCGGCAGAATCACCCGGGTTGAACCCAGCCTGGAAGCCGCGTTTGTCGACTTCGGCGCTGATCGTCACGGATTCCTGCCGCTCAAAGAGATCTCCCGCCAATACTTCAAAGAGACCAGCGCCAAAGGCCGCGTCAACATCAAAGATGTGATCCGCGAAGGCCTGGAAGTCATTGTTCAGGTTGATAAAGAGGAGCGCGGTAACAAAGGCGCGGCTCTGACCACCTTTATCTCCTTGGCCGGGCGCTATCTGGTCCTGATGCCAAACAACCCTCGCGCCGGTGGTATTTCACGCCGCATCGAAGGTGAAGAGCGTAACCAGCTGCGTGAAGCGCTTAACCAGGTCAATATCCCTGACAACATGGGCGTTATCGTCCGTACCGCCGGTATCGACCGCACCCCTCAAGAGCTGCAGTGGGATCTGGACTACCTGAATCACCTCTGGACCTCCATCACCGAAGCGTCGACGCAGAAGAAGGCTCCCTTCCTGATCTACCAGGAAAGTAATGTCATCATCCGTGCAATCCGTGACTACCTGCGCCAGGACATTGGCGAGGTACTGATCGACAATCCTGAAGTCCATCAAGAAGCCTTGGATTTCATCAAGCACGTGATGCCAAGCTACGAGAGCAAGATCAAGCTCTATAGCGAAGAAACACCGATGTTCAACCGCTTCCAGATCGAAGCTCAGATCGAAAGCGCCTTCCAGCGCGAAGTACGGCTGCCCTCAGGCGGATCCGTCGTTATCGATCCAACCGAAGCGCTGGTATCTATCGATATCAACTCGTCTCGCGCCACCAAGGGTGCCGATATCGAAGAGACCGCGCTGCAGACCAACCTCGAAGCTGCCGACGAGATCGCTCGCCAACTGCGCCTGCGCGATATCGGCGGCCTGATCGTGATCGATTTTATCGACATGACACCGGCCCGCAACCAGCGTGAAGTTGAAAACCGGATGAAGGATGCGCTCAAGATTGACCGCGCCCGGGTCCAGATCGGCCGAATCTCCCGTTTTGGCTTGCTAGAGATGAGCCGTCAGCGTCTTCGTCCCTCTCTGGGTGAGACCAGCGGTATCGTCTGCCCTCGCTGTAACGGCCAGGGGACCATCCGTGATATCGGCTCACTGTCGCTATCGATCATGCGCCTGCTAGAAGAGGAAGCATCTAAAGATCGCACCGCGCAGATTCGGGCCAATGTACCGGTCAACGTCGCAGCCTACCTGCTCAACGAAAAGCGCCCTAATCTCATCGCTATCGAGAAGCGCCATGCTGTTGATGTCATCATTGTGCCTAACCCCAACATGGATACGCCACAATACGAAGTCACCCGGGTTCGCGATGACAACACCACGACCGATGCCAGCTACGAAATGATGGCTATGGAAGAGCTGCAAGAGGAGACTGTCAACGCCGCACCTCCAGTCCGCCGCCCTGAAGCCGCAGTCAAGAGCGTGACACCCAATAGACCGGCGCCCACTCCCGTTGCAGCGCAATCTGCATCCCAGTCTGCACCGACGGCCGCCCAAGCCTCCTCAGAAGGGCTGAGCAAACGCTTATTTTCTGCTATCTCAGCACTCTTTGGCGCGGCGTCCCCCGAGCCCAAACAAGAGCTGCCGGTCAAGACCGAAACCCCGACCAGGCCTGCCCGTAGCAGCCAGAGCCCACGTGATCGCGGCCGGAACAAGAATGACAACCGACGCAGCCGCGGAGGTCGCAAAGACAATCGCAACGAGGGTCGTAACGATAGCCGCAACGACAATCGCAACGAAGAGTCAACCAGCGTCAGTGAGGCCAGCCTCGAAACCAAACCCGCCGTCCGCGATAACAGCCCAGCGAGCAGTGATGACTCCGATCAACCCTCACGTCGTCGTCGTCGCAATCGCGCCAACGAAGGTAACGCTAACAGCGACCAAGGGCGTAATCGCAACCGTAAACCGGAAGCCGAAACTGCAGACATTGAAAAGCAGCTTCTGACCGATACCCCCGACAGTCCTGACACGCCCAATAACGATGCCACTGCCAGCGAGGAGCCATCACGCCGCCGTAGCCGCAACAACAAGCGTCGCAGCGAGCGCGCTGGACGTCGCAGCGGCGTACCGGGCAAGCGTGAAGAACTGCTGGCCAAGATCGAAGCCGAGCAAGCAGAGGCTGCAGCTCAGACGACTGAAGAGACCACTTCAGAGGCCACTTCAGAGACTATGGCAGAGGCCGCTACTGAAGCCCAGCCTGCGCCTGAAACAGCCACTGCTGCGACAAACACCGAGAGCGCCGTCGAACTCACGTCGACCCAGCCTGCTGAAACCCTTACTCCAGTTGCTACCGAGCAACAGAAGCCTTCTCTGGCGGTAGCAACGCCAGTTGAGACGGCAGATAGCAGTGAGAACCCGGTTGTAATCGAAACCCTGGCTACAGAGGAGACTAGTGCCCAAGCAGAATCGCCAAATGCAGAAGCGCCTAGTACGGAAGTGCCTAGTACCGAAGCGAAGGAAACTGAGGCGACTGCCATCGAAGCAGCGCCTGTGGTTGAGGAAACGGTTGAGGAAACGGCTGAGACAACTCCAGTAGTTGAGGAGACGCCTGTAGCTATGCCTGCAACTACACCTGCAACGCCGGCTGCAGAAACGGAAACAGTAGCGACTACTGAGCCAACCCTGGCTAACGCGACCGCTACTGCAGAGGCCATCGTTGAAACAGCCACTCCAGTCGCCGAACCCGCTGTTGAAAAAACGCTAGAAGCCAAACCTGAGCCGGTTGCGGCTCTCACCGAAGAGCCAGCAGCTGAAAAAGCACCCCGCCCTCGTCGCCGCGCTGCTAACGATCCGCGTGAGAAACGCCGCCAGCAGCAGGCAGCGAAGAAAGCTCAAGCGGCCGAAAAGACAGAGGCTCCGCAAACAGCCGAGGTCAGCGCTGAATCGACAGAGTCGGAACCCAGCCAGACACAAGGCTAAAAGAGGGCTATTTCCATAGCCCCTTAACTGCAAAAGCCGAGACGGCTACCCGTCTCGGCTTTTTTATATTCTTTAGATGCCATAATTTCTACAATTCGATCAGGGCCCAGCCCAAGATACTTAGACGATCCTCGGCTCGACCTCTAACCCAACACCAAAACGGGTCTGAATATCCGCCTGGATCTCCCCGGCAAACTGCAGCAACTGCTGACCTGTGGCAGCACCATAATTAACCAGCACCAAGGCCTGCTCGGCATGCACCCCCACCGACCCTTGACGCCGCCCCTTCCAACCTGCCTGATCAATCAGCCAACCAGCCGCCAACTTCACTCCCGCAGCATCAGGATAACCGACGATGGCAGGATAGGCGCGCCGCAACTGTTCAAACTGAGACGCGGCTATCACTGGATTTTTAAAGAAGCTTCCCGCGTTAGCCAACTGCGCAGGGTCAGGTAATTTTTGCTGCCGAATCCGCACCACAGTGCCGAACACTTGGCGCGCACTGCAGCCCCCCTGTGCATGACAACCAGCCAGCGCATTGGCAAGACCGGCGTAGGCTAACTGAGGTATAAATTGGGTAGCCAGATCAAAGGTTACAGAAACGATCAGATAACGATCCCGCTGCTCGCCTTTAAAGAGGCTGTCTCGATAACCGAATAAGCACTGCGCATTCGACAGCACCCTAAGCTCGCCCTGCGCTCTGTCCCAGACCTCAAGCTGATGAATAGACTGTTTAACCTCTACCCCGTAGGCACCGATATTCTGTATCGGGGCAGCACCGACCGTGCCCGGAATAAGCGCCAGATTTTCCAACCCGTACCAGCCCTGATCAAGACAGTGACTGACAAACGCATGCCAAGGCTCGCCCGCTTCGGCAGTTACCCTGACCCGCTGATTGTCAATCCGCTCAGAACGGATACCGCGGGTATTTATCCGTAAACAGAGCCCTTCTACATCCGCTGTAAAAATAACATTACTGCCCCCACCCAACACCAGCAGAGGCTCACTGGTATCATTGAGGAGCGGCAGCTGTTCCAGTAATTGCTGACGTGTATCGACCTGAACGAACTGACGGGCGATAGCCCTGAGATGAAGGGTATTAAAAGCGCTGAGATCAACTTGAGAGAGTCTTTGCACGCGAATTGCTTATCCGCCCAAACGGTTGTTAAGATGACCGAGCAGCCCCTGAGATGCATCTTCAATCAGATCAAGTACCAGATCAAAACCCCGCGCCCCACCGTAATAGGGGTCGGGCACCTCGGTAAACTTATTTTGTGATGAAAAATCGAGAAACAATTTCAATTCAGCCTGAGCACCATCGGGCGCAATAGACCGCAGACTGCGTAGATTTTCATTATCCATGGCCAGAATATAATCGTAGCGATGAAAATCTTCAGCAATAGCCTGGCGTACGCGTAGCCGTTTGAGATCATAACCCCGACCCGCTGCGACCCTAATAGAGCGATGATCCGGTGCACCGCCTATATGAAAAGCGGCAGTACCCGCAGAATCAATTTCAATCTGCGCTGAAAGCCCTTGCGCACGCACCTGCTCCAAAAACACCCCATGAGCCGTTGGGGAGCGACAGATATTGCCCAAGCAAACAAACAACACTGATAAACGCGGAGACTCGGCCATAAGATTACCGTAAAAACTGGGCCAGCTGGCTATCACTCTTGATGATGTGCTGAGCCAGCCAGAGGTTCATAAATTCAAGCAGATCGATGCTGATGATTTTATCGCCTCGACGCAGCGCAGTCATTTTTTCATCAACCATGCTGAGTAAACGCTGATGCTCCTGCTGGTGCTGTTCAAGACCGAAGTAGCCAGACTCACGCATCAGTGACTCTTCGAAAAAGAAATGGCTACGCGTATAACTAACCAGCTCAGTGACAACCGCCTCAACAGCCGACTGTCCCTCTGATGAGTCATCACCACCCGCGCAGACCGCATCGTAGAGCCTGTCCAACAGTGCGAACAGTTGCTGGTGTTGCTGGTCGATTTCAGGCTGGCCGATAGCATACTCTTCTCGCCACAAATACTTCGCCATAACTCTCCCTCAGCCTGCCACCAACAACGCACGGATCCGGTCTAAATCCTGCTGGGTATCAACGCCTGCTGGCAACGGCTCATCAGCCGGTGCAACATGGATATAGGCGCCATTCCAGAGCGCACGCAACTGCTCTAAGCACTCGCTCTGCTCCAGCACACAAGCCGGCCAGGTAACAAAATCATTCAGTAACCTGACCCTGTAAGCATAAATACCAATATGCCGTTGATAGTCGCCCGTTA
>CAXBEA010000106.1:0-13069 GCA_963974645.1 uncultured Neptunomonas sp.
AGTAACTTCTTGAGCAGCACGCAGCTGATCAAGGTGGTCACAGCGACCGCCAGGGTATAAAGGTTGGTGGCTCCCAGCGCGTCCAGAGTGCCTATCAAGGTGCCGATAAAAGTGCCGTCGCTGTCGATGTTGATGCCCAGAAAATTCTTCACTTGGCTGCTGGCGATTACCACCGCAGCGCCAGTGATAAAACCGACCACCACCGAATGCGAGACAAAGTTAACCAGCACTCCGAGCCGGGCTAACGCCAAGGCCAGCTGGAACAGCCCTGCCATCAGCGTTAACGTTATCGCCAGCTGAATAAAGGCAGGCGAACCCGGTTCGGCCAGTGGGCTGAGGGTGGTGAACACCACGATGGAGAGCGGTGCTGCAGGGCCGGATACCAGGTGCCAAGAGCAGCCGAACAGGGCGGCGATAATGGCCGGAACGATGGCGGTGTAGAGTCCGTACTCGGGAGGTAGGCCGGCGATCATCGCGTAGGCCACCCCCTGGGGGAGGACGATGACCGCGTTGGTTAATCCGGCCAACAGGTCGGCTTTGATCTTCTCAGACGTCAGCTGGCGGCCCCAGATAAGGAAAGGCAGCAGCCGGGTCCAGGCGTGACTGGGGGGAGCGGTGCGGGTGGCGATCTTTTCCACGTGAAGGCCCTTGGCTACAGCTGCCGACGGCGGCAATCGGCACATATTAAAGAGATTCGGTCAGGTTGGACCATACCCGTGGCAGACCTCTATGCGTAGGGCCAACGGTCGGCGGGCCGACAGTCCAGACCGGGACCGTCAATAACCCGTATAGATTGCTGATCAGGTTGCCTGCACGTTGACCCGACGCTGCTGGGAGTTGAGGCGGCAACGCGCGATCAGGGTATGGCTTTGAGTAACCTGCTGGGGCATCCAGGATGCGTTTGAGGGCTGGGTAGCGTGCTTACAAACAAGGGGTCAAAAGCTTGGTCTGCTGCTCATTACAGAGCCAGGTTGCAGCGGGTTCAGGTGTGGCAAAAAGCTGCGTTTCGATACCGTAGCAATTGCAGACGTTTTCGAAATGATTAAAAAGGGACTTAATAATGCGGGATTGACAGATGAAGGCGATCCGCTTGCAGGAGGGAAGGTCGTCGTTTAAATAAATTGCCAGAGTGTCAATATCGATAAGCCGAAATCCCTCAAAATTAACCTCACGGTAGTCAGCCATGATGCGCTCAATCTCCTCCCGACGTAATAGGGGCTCTATCTCATGCTTTGATGCTCTCATCTTGTCTAAATTGAAATCACCAGACCGGGTAACCTGGAGGAATCTTTTGGTTTTATTGAGCGTGATCTTCGGGTCTGTACTCGTTTCAAATTGACTGCGTGCATTCATTTTTATTATGTATCAGTAGGTAAATTGTCATGTGATTAATTGGCTTTGCACGCTTCTCTGCCACCCCAGCTAAGTTTCGTGGGCAGAGGGTCAATGTGCTAGGTCGTCATTGGTTTTGGCTGCCGAATTGTATTGGACCTTGGTAGTGTATGGAAGCCCGCCAGAGGATCCTGTGCAGCTATGGACCACATGATTACATTGGTTTATCAATGTGTTAAAAATGTTATTAAAAGTCATAAATGCTCTTATCGTATTGATAATAAAATTGTTTTATAAAAAAGCACAGATTTTGACAAGCTGTTGCAGCTGTTGGATCGAGCTGCAGGTCTTCGTCCCCTGTTTTCTATTGATTAAGTCATTGAGCAGTAGGTGGAAATACTCTTAAAACACCGGTTCATTGCTCAAAAATGGCTGGCGGTGATCACCGGTGGTCACGCGGATGCAGGAGGTAGAGCAACCTAGGAGCGGTTGCCGAGTACCGCAGTCTGTTCTCGGTCAGCCTCCTCGACTGGGTATGAATAGCCGTTAATGGACGATTTAATCCAGTGGCTTGCCTCGGTTGTTTGGGTCTCGGTGTCAGCGTGATCTTCTAGCGGTAGCGACCGACTTCGCTCGCGTCACTCACTTTACCCTCTTCGCTCGGGAGCACTCTGCTCCTGTTGTGGGTAGTGCCTGTCTGGCGCTTAACCAGAAATACCCTTCCGAGGGGATTGTCGTCGCTGCTGGACCTATAGCTGGCTAGTTGTTGGCCTTTGTGGATCCAGAGCTCCAGCCTCTAGGATTAGAGCCAGCGTTAACCCTATATAAAAATAACAGGAGCGTTTCTGGCTGTGCCAGAACAGGTTTCCGGTCAAGTTGGTAGCACTCATGAATACACTCAAGACCGCCTTGCCCCTCAATGATGCCTTAGCGGTGAAGACCGGTCCATCGATACAAAATCTGGCCCAAGAACTGCCACGGTTCGAAGACCGCGATAACCAGCAGACCAAATTCACCACCTGTTATATGTGCGCCTGCCGCTGCGGCATCAAGGTGACGGTAGAGGGGAATGAGATCCGCTTCATCCAGGGCAACCCCAACCACCCGATCAACAAGGGGGTGCTTTGCGCCAAGGGTAATGCCGGGATCATGAAGCAGAACTCGCCGGCTAAGTTGAGCAAGCCACTGATGCGTAAGCCCGGCACCGAGCGCGGCGCTGGCGAGTTTGTCGAGGTCTCCTGGGACGATGCACTGGAAGTTTTGGAGAAGCGTCTTTCTCATATCCGTGCCACCGATCCCAAGCAACTGGCCTACTTTACCGGTCGTGACCAGATGCAGGCGCTGACTGGGATGTGGGCGAGCCAGTTCGGCACCATCAACTGGGCTGCGCACGGTGGTTTCTGCTCGGTCAATATGGCCGCCGGTGGTCTCTACACCCTGGGCCATGCGTTCTGGGAGTTCGGTGATCCAGACTGGGAGAATACCAAGTATTTCATGATGTGGGGGGTGGCTGAAGACCACAACTCTAACCCGCTAAAAATAGGCATAAAAAAGATCAAAGAGCGTGGTGCCAAGTTCGTCTCGGTGAACCCTGTGCGTACTGGTTATCAGGCGGTGGCCGATGAGTGGATCGCGATCCGTCCTGGCACCGATGCCATGCTGGCGCTATCGATGGTCCATGTGTTGGTGAAAAACCGGTTGGTGGACGATGAATTTTTGATCCGCTATACCAACTCGCCGCAGCTGGTTATCAACACCCCGGGCAAGCCGGGCGACGGTCTTTTTTACCGCTGTGAGGAGGGTAAGATTCAGGTCTGGGATCTGCAGCTTGAAGCCTTTGTCGACGCCAAGCGTGCCGATATTTCTCCAGCGTTATTTGCTACTGCCCCTGAAGGTAAAGAGCTACACACGCCAGAAGGCACACCGCTACGTACCGTGATGTCGATCCTGGTGGAGAAGTACCTGGACGAGCAGTACGCCCCAGAGAACGCCGCTAAGATCTGCGGCGTCAGTGCTGAAACAATTGAACGGCTGGCGCTGGAGATGGCGCATGTGGCGTTCAAGGAGACCATTACCCTGGATGTGGAGTGGACCGATTGGGCCGGGCGCAAGCAGACCCAGTTCATCGGCCGTCCGGTATCGATGCACGCCATGCGTGGCGTCTCCGCCCACTCCAACGGCTTCCAGACCTGTCGCGCGCTGCACCTGTTGCAGATCCTGCTGGGCACCATCGACTGCCCCGGCGGTCACCTGGCCAAGCCGCCATTCCCCAAGCATATTCCACCGGGCATCAAGCCGGCCAAGGAGATGGCGCCCAACACACCACTTAAATCGCCGCCGCTGGGCTTTCCCACCTGCCCGGAGGATCTGGTGATCGATGCCGAGGGTAACCCGCTGCGCATCGACAAGGCGTACTCCTGGGATGCGCCGATCGCCAACCATGGCCTGATGCATATGGTGATCAGCAATGCGGTCAAGGGTGATCCCTACAAGATTGATACGCTGATGCTGTTCATGGCCAACATGGCTTGGAACTCGAGCATGAACACCGCCGAGACCCTGGATATGTTGCGCGCCAAAGAGGACGACGGCGAATACAAGATTCCGTTTATCGTCTGCTGCGATGCGTTCCATTCCGAGACCGTCAACTTCTCCGATCTGGTGTTGCCCGATACTACCTACTTGGAACGCTACGACACCATTTCGATGCTCGATCGGCCCATCTCTGAACCCGATGCGGCCTGCGATTCGGTACGATTGCCGGTGATCGATTCAACCCTCACGCCGGGGCGTGATGTGCGCTCCTGGCAGGAGGTGATGGTGGATATGGCCGGACGGCTGAAGTTTCCTGCCTTCACCAACGAAGATGGTTCGCGTAAATACGACGGCTACAAAGATTTCATCGTCAACTTCGAAAAAGAGCCCGGCATCGGTTTTCTGGCGGGTTACCGCGGAAAGGATGGCGACCAACCCCTGCGCGGTGAACCGAACCCCAGCCAGTGGGAAGCTTATGAAAAGAACGAGGGTTTCTTCGAGTTCAAACTGGAACCCAACGAGCGTTACATGCGCCACGCTAACCTCGATTACATGACCCTGGCCAAAAATGCCGGCTGGGTGGGCTCGACCGACCAGATCGTCATCGAGCTTTACAGCGAGACGCTGCAGAAGTTCCGCCTAGCCGGTCAAGGCCTGTATCAGGGGCCGCAGCCAACCGAGCCACAGCATAAAGAGCGTTTGACCAAGTACTTCGACCCGTTGCCGTTTCACTACGTGCCGATCGAGGAGCAACGCATCGACCCCAAGGAGTACCCGTTCCATGCGGTCAATCAGCGGCCGATGCATATGTATCACTCCTGGGACAGTCAGAATGCCTGGTTGCGTCAGATCACCAACAAGAACTTCCTGTTCATCAACCGGCTGGCGGCAGAAAAACAGGGCATCGAAGACGAGTCCTGGGTCTGGGTCGAATCCCACCACGGCAAAGTTCGGGTGCAGGTGAAGTTGATGGAGGGCTGTAACGAGCAGACCGTCTGGACCTGGAACGCGATCGGCAAGATGCCGGGTGCTTGGGGCTTGGATAAAGACGCTAACGAGGCGACCGAAGCCTTCCTGATGAACCACCTGATCTCGGAGCTGCTGCCGCAGAAGGGCGATGCCCACGATGGTCTCACCAACTCCGACCCGGTTACCGGCCAAGCAGCCTGGTACGACCTGCGAGTCAAACTGACACCCGCCGCTCAGGGTGAGACCGGAAGCTGGCCGCAGTTTGATGCAATCAAACCGCTGCCGGGGGCCAAGGCGTCAGCGTCGATGCTTAGCTATGCCACCCATAAGAACGTCAACATTAAACGTTCGCTCAAGGATATCCTGACCCGGGGAGAGCAGGGTAGCGGGAGTAAAAAATCATGAAACTCGGATTAGTGATTGATCTGGATACCTGCGTTGGCTGTCACGGCTGCGCCACCGCCTGCAAACAATGGAACACCTCGGGTACTGTCGGACCCTTGTCGGATGAGAACCCTTACGGCAAAGACCCTAGCGGTGCCTGGCTGAACCGGATTCGTACCTACGAGGTGGGCGACAGTCCTAACTCCAAGACCGTCAATATGCCGCTGTCGTGCATGCATTGCGAAGATGCCGCCTGTGTCACGGTTTGCCCCACCGGCGCGTCGTACAAGCGCGAAGAGGACGGTATTGTGCTGGTCGACCAAGACAAGTGTATGGGCTGTAATCTGTGCGCCTGGGCCTGTCCTTACGGCGCTCGGGAGCTCGATCCGCAGCAGGGCACGATGAAGAAGTGCACCCTGTGCGTGGATCGGATCTACGACCAGGCGCTGCCCGAAGACGAGCGCAAGCCCGCCTGTGTGATGACCTGTCCGACCCAGTCGCGGCTGTTCGGTGACTTCGACGACCCGAACTCGGAGGTGAGTGTGGCGGTGCGCGAGCGTGGTGGTAAGGCGCTGATGCCCGAGCTGGGTTACAACCCCACCAATGCCTACCTGCCGCCGCGTAATAAGCCGGTGGTGGAAACCTACGAAGTACCGAAGAGTTCGGTGTTGGGATCGCTCAAGGGCTGGGCCAACAAAGTGATTGCGCGCTAAGCGATTGCAGGCTTCGCTCTCTCCCTGGCTAGATATCGGCGGGAGAGGGGGGAGGCCAACCATTTTTGGGCACTTAACGGCCACTCGAATAACAAAAATATCAGGAGTGATGAATCATGCATCCCGCATTCTCCGTACTTATCTTTACCGTGGCATCGGGCGCCGGCTACGGCTTGTTCGCGCTATTGGTACTGGCGCACCTGAGCGGCGTTGGTCAGATCGAACAGACCTCTATGATCCTCACCGCCGGGGTGTTAGCGCTGGTGCTGATTACCGGCGGGCTGATGTCCTCCACCCTACACCTGGCCAACCCCAAGAACGCCTGGCGTGCGTTCAGCCGTTTCAAGACTTCTTGGCTGTCGCGCGAGGCGGTGTTTGCGGTGTTGTTCTACCCGTTTGCACTGGTCTACCTGGGCTCGGTGCTGCTGGCAGACGAGCTTGGTGATGGCGCCGCGCTGGTCACCCAGATCAGCGGACTGTTGGCGGTCGTGCTGGCGCTGGTGACCCTGTTTTGTACCAGTATGATCTACGCCAGTCTCAAGACCATTCGCCAATGGTGCACCTCGTTGACGCCGTTGAACTACCTGGCACTGGGGTTGATGTCCGGGGCACTGTGCCTGGCCGCTGTTCAGGTCGTGGTTCAGGGCAGTGTCTCGGCGTTATTACAAGGGCTGGCACTGGGGTTGCTGCTGCTGGGGGCCAGCGTCAAACTGATCTACCTGTTTTGGATCGGCAAGCCCGCTGGCTCGACCATCAACACCGCCACCGGTTTCAGCCAGGCCAAGGTACGGCTGCTGGACTCGGGGCATAGCTCGGATACGTTTCTGACCAACGAGTTTGGCTACGAAGCGGGGGCCGACAAGCTGCTACGGCTACGGGGGCTGATGCTGTTGTTGGCCTTCGCCGTGCCCTTTATCCTGATCAGCGTAGACGGTGGCAGTTTGGCGTTGCTGGCGATGCTGAGCGCCATTGTCGGTCTGCTGGTGGAGCGCTGGTTGTTCTTTGCCGAGGCGCGTCACGTGGTGCGGCTGTTTCATGGCGAGCAACGGACCTGAAACACAGGGTATGGATCGCTGTTGAGTTCATCGGGGCTGATCGTAACTTGCCAATTGAATCATCTGAGAGCCTTTGCCATGCAAAGGCTTTCTTGAAGGAGTAACAACCATGAGTATGGAATCGCGCAATCCGGTTACCGGGATTGTCTCTGAGGTTTTTGAGCATTTAACGGCTGAGCAGTTGGAGGCTAAGTTGGTTGAGGCGGCGCAGGCTGCATCGGTCTGGCGGGGTTGCTCTGTCGAACAGCGCGCAGGCTATCTGCAGCGGATCGCCCAGGGATTGCGCAGTAACAAGGACCGCCTAGCCGGGTTGATGACCGAAGAGATGGGCAAGCTGCACCGCGAAGGGCTGGGAGAGGTAGAAAAATGCGCCCAGGCCTGCGCTTACTACGCCGAGCAGGCTGCGACGATATTGGCCGACCAGCGGGTCGAGACCGCGGCCAGCAAAAGTCTGATCAGCGTTGAACCGCTGGGCACGCTGCTAGCGGTGATGCCGTGGAATTTTCCGCTATGGCAGGTGTTCCGGTTCCTGGCACCGACGCTGATGGCGGGTAATACCGCGCTGCTGAAACATGCGCCTAATGTGCCTCAATGTGCCCTGGCGATCGAGGCTGTACTGCGCGAAGCGAGTCTGCCTGTCGGTGTCTTCGCCACCCTGTTGATCTCGGTCGAGCAGACCGAAGCATTAATCGCCGACGACCGGATTCAGGGCGTCGCCTTTACCGGCAGCGAGCAGACCGGGCGCCGGATCGCCACGTTGGCGGGTCAGAACCTGAAAAAAGCGGTACTGGAACTCGGTGGTTCGGATCCCTTTGTGGTCCTCGAAGATGCCGATCTGGACCAAGCGGTCGAGGTGGCGCTACGCTCGCGGTTTAGTAATGCCGGGCAGATCTGTATCGCGGCTAAGCGCTTTATCCTGGTGGAGGCGATCGCGGATGCGTTTGTCGAGCGCCTGCAGTCGCGGGCCGCGAGCCTGCTGCCGGGTGACCCGATGACGGAGACTACCGGCATGGCACCGATGGCGCGAGACGATCTGCGTGCGGGTTTGCATGCGCAGGTGCAGGCCAGCATCTACCAGGGCGCCCGTCCTATTCTGGGCTGTGAGTTACCGTCCGGCCCCGGCTACTTCTACCCGGCATCGATTCTTGATCATGTGCAACCGGGGATGACCGCCTTCGACGAAGAGCTGTTCGGTCCGGTGGCGGCTATTGTTCGGGCTAACGATGCGACGGACGCGCTGCGGTTGGCCAATGCCACCCGGTTTGGCTTGGGTGCCAGTGTCTGGACCGCCGATACCGAGCGTGGCGAGGCGTTTGCGCGCCGGGTTGAGGCGGGTTGCTGCTTCGTCAATGCCCAGGTCGGCAGCGATGTGCGCTTACCCTTCGGAGGCATCAAAGCATCGGGGTTGGGCAGGGAGCTGTCCAGCTACGGCATGCTCGAGTTCTGTAACATCAAGACGCTCTGGATCGACAGCGGTTCCTGATCCGCCCGCTATGGCTGGCAAGTCCCGGCGAATGGACTTGCCAGCAAACCCATTTCAGAGGTTCCAGTGGTCCAGCCGCTGGCGCAGTTCATTCATCTTTGCCTGCATCACCTGCTCTAACTGAAGCAGCTCGCTGGCCAATTGCTGGCGCTGCTGTTTGGGGGTGTTGCGGTTCCCCGTCAAACGGTTCAACTCACTGACTGCATCGAGCAGTATTGATGGCCGGCTCGTTTGGCCTGTACTGCTGGACCGAGGGTGCTGGAATTTTTTAGTGCGAGGCAGTGCGCAGTCGTCTGGGCGCTGGTAATAGATCTTGAGGATCTCCTCGCCACCCTCGGTGTGCAGGGTGTAGCGGCTGATCTGATCGAAACTGCTGACACCCATGGCGGTCAGGGTCGGAAAAAGGGACATGGCTTGGCCTCTTATGATTATTCACTGGCAGTGTCCGAGACTAATTAACTTAGAGCCAGTGCCATAGAGCCAGTTGTGAGGTACTGATAACACCAGTGCCAGGGTTGGTCCCATGTGGCGGTTTGACTTGGTCCTAGATCAAATGCGGTAGAGGTTTTTATAGTGAAGCCCTATGTTAGCCACTCGTTTTTATTAATCATCAACCTTGGAGCGTCGCCATGAGTCATCAGCAGACAGTAGAGATACGCCTTAATGACGAAGCCCAGGCGCTGTTTTCGGCCTATCAAGGCTTCACCGGTGAGAGTCCGGAAAATTATATAGAGGCGCTGGTCAACAAAACCCTTCCGACCCTGCAGGCCTTGGTCGATGCGCTGCAGGAGGCGGGTGAGGATAGCGCAGCGGTGATGGAAATATTCGGCCGAAACATGGCTGCAGCTGTACTCAAACAACAGAGTCAGGGTCAAGCAACCGACCCGGCTGTGACGAGCTGAATATTATTGGCGTTCAGGTAGGATTTGATCGCCGGCCGAGTCAATCAAGTGCCTCGACCTGGCGCCGGATCTCATCGATTTTGGCGGTCATCACCTTCTCCAGATGGTCAAGATCGTTAAGAAACTGGGTCTTCTGATCCAGAGGTGTGGGCGGCTCGGGCTGGGTCAGTCGAGTCAGCTCCTCGACCGCCTGGCGTAGCCTGGGGCTGCTGTCCCTAAACTGTTCCCAACCGCTTTGATTGCGGTATTGCAGTGGCACGGCGACGCGTGGTCGTACGAAGGTGAACTTTTTACTGCGCGGCAGGAGCGATCCCTTGCTGCGCTGGTAGTACACTTTTAGAACATCGGCGCTTTGTTCATGCCGAACTTTGAATTCACTCACCTCATCGAGAGAGCAGATCCCCATCTCCACTAGGGTTGGATACTCAGACATCGCCATTACCTTCTTAATAAAAAGTTAAATTTTAACTGCCTTTGCAGCACCGGTTTACCTGCTCAGGGTATCCTTCGCGGACCACGTGGCTAGGGCAAAAGCCGCCGGCGTCAGAGATTGGCCGCATCATGGCGACAGCCTGACAGGCGCAATGGATTCTGATGGATAGAGTTATTGTAGTTATTGGAAGGTAGAGACGAACAGCAGAGGTGGCAAATAATCAGGCACGGATTATAGCGGCTCTGCGGCTGCGGGTTAGGGCCAGTCAGGCGGGGTCGATTGGTCCAGGTCGAATTAGGTCCGTCCGCAGAACGGGTCAGTGCGGTGACAGATATTTTCGGCGTAACTGATCCAGTTCGCCGTTTTGAGTCAGCGACTCGAGGGTCTCATCAAGATGTTTTTTTAGCGCTTCGGGATGATCGATGTTGCGAGAAATAAGCAGGTAAAAGGGTTCGGCTTGGGCGTCGGGTATCGGTGCGTAAGCCAGGTCTGGATCAGCGAGCAGGTCCGGGCCGAGCAACGCCATGCCTGCCACAATTTCATAGCGACCGATAAATACCGAGCAGCGACCCAGATGTATCATCGCGACCAGAGCACTGAAGTCCATGGTACCGTCGTAGACAGGGGTCTGGCCGAGGGCGAAGTTGCTGTAATTATACCCAGGCAAGCCGCACAGGGTGCCGAACTGGGCCAGCTCATGCCCCTGGGTGATGTGGATGCCCCCAGGGAACTGGCGCCGCGAGTAAAAGAAGTAGGGTGTCAGCTGGTAGTAAGCGCGACTGAGCAAGAAGGTTGTTTGGCGGTCGGGGCTGGCAGAGGCGTCGATAGCGCCCTGGTACTGCTGGCCGTTGTCGGCCGCGGCCAGGCAGCGTTTCCACGGAAGTTGGTCGATCTGGATCTCTATCGATAGTTGCGCCGCTATGCGCGTTAGCAGGTCGATGGTAAACCCCTGTACGACCCCGTTGCCGTCACTATAACTAAAGGGGGGCCACTGGGCATCATCCGCGCAAAAGCGCAATTTGTTGAGAGGCTCTGCGGCCAATGCCTGGGACGTTGCTAGCAACAGAAATAATAAGCTGAGCCGTAAGCTATGCATGAGCGCGTACTGGGTGGGTTTTAAAATTCACCCAGTATAGCGAGTAGCGCGGCAGGCTATCAACGCAGAATCCATCCAAACCAAACCCTGCCAAAACAGGTGTAGGGTTAGGGTCCCGTTAAAAGAAGCGCCTGTTTAAAAGAAGGTCCTGTTTAAAAAAAGGTCCCGTCGCCAGGCGAGGAGGCACTGGCGTACAGCTTTCTGGGCATGCGCCCGGCCAGATAGCCCTCGCGTCCGGCTTCAACCGCTTTTCGCATCGCCCGGGCCATGCTGATGGGTCGTTGGGCGTGGGCAATCGCGGTATTCATCAACACCCCATGGCAGCCCAGTTCCATCGCAAAGGCAGCATCCGAGGGGGTGCCGACCCCCGCATCGACGATGATCGGTACCCGGGCATTCTCCAGAATCAGGCGGATGTTGTAGGGGTTTCTTAGCCCCAGACCGGAGCCGATCGGTGCTCCGAGTGGCATCACCGCGACGCAGCCCAGCTGTTCTAGGCGCAGTGCAATCAGCGGATCGTCACTGGTGTAGACCATCACCTTGAAGCCATCGTTAATCAGTTCTTCGGCAGCGATCAGGGTCTCGGTGATGTTGGGGTAGAGGGTTTTTTCGTCGCCGAGCACTTCGAGTTTGACCAGGTCGTGGCCGTTAAGCAGCTCGCGCGCCAGCTTGCAGGTGCGCACCGCATCCTTGGCGGTATAGCAGCCGGCCGTGTTGGGTAGGATGGTGTATTTATCGGGGCTGATGACCTCCAGCAGGTTGGGTTCGCCGGGGTTCTGACCGATATTGGTCCGGCGTACCGCCAGGGTAACGATCTCGGCACCACTGGCTTCGATGGCCAGGCGGGTCTCTTCCAGATCTCTATATTTGCCGGTACCGACCATCAACCTAGAGTTAAAAACGCGATCACCAACTCTCAGTGGATCTTGGGGGCGCATGGGTGCATTCATAGTATTCTCCTTATTATTTAATCGGCACTAACCGCCACCGATGGCATGGACAATTTCGATCCGATCCCCCGTTTGCAGCTGTTGTAGCGGGTAATGGCTGCGGGGAATGACCTCCATATTTAACTCTACCGCCAGGCGCTTGCCGGTCAGTGCCAGCTGCCGCAGCAGCTGTTCCAGGGTCACCTCCAGAGGGAGCTGATGGCGTTTGCCATTGACCTCTACATTAATCATAAATCGCCTCTTTAGGAGGGGTTGGAGTCTGCCGCACAGGCGTGAACGCATCATCCATTGATGCTTGCCAGCGCTGAAGAACCAGTCGCAGCTTCTCGACCGGTCCAGTCATCTGGTATCAACGCCGCTAAAAAACTGGTTCTAACTCCTCCGTGCCCGGGCGGCATACCTTGTAGGCAACGAGGAAGTGCCCGCTGGCCACCTTCAGTCGTCCACTAACAATAAAAGCGCCTGTCAGGAGAGTTACATGACCTACGATGCCAAAAATATTGATGCCGCCAAGGCGGTTGCCAATGACAAGAAGCATGTCTGGCACCACCTTACCCAGCACAAGCCGTTTGAACAGAACGATCCGCTGATGATCGTCAAAGGCGAAGGGATGCGGGTCTGGGATGCCAAGGGTAACGAGTATCTGGATGCGGTTTCCGGCGCTGTCTGGACCGTCAACGTTGGCTATGGCCGCACCGAGATAGCCGATGCCGTGCGTGACCAGCTGGTGACCCTGAACTATTTCGCCCAAACCGCCGGCAATGTGCCTGCCGCACTGTTTGCCGAAAAACTGATCGACAAGATGCCCGGCATGAGCCGGGTCTACTACTCCAACTCCGGCTCCGAGGCCAACGAGAAAGCGTGGAAGATCGTGCGTCAGATCGCCGAGAAGAAGTACGGTGGCAAGAAATACAAGGTGCTCTACCGTGAGCGTGACTACCACGGTACGACGATTACCGCGTTGAGTGCCACCGGTCAGTACGAGCGCAAAAACCAGTACGGTCCCTTTACCCCCGGTTTCGTTGAGGTGCCGCACTGCTGCGAGTACCGCTCCCAGTGGGGTGATGTCGACGACTACGGCATCCGTGCCGCCAACGAGATCGAGAAAGTAATCCTGGCCGAGGGACCGGAGACGGTCGGCGCGCTCTGTCTGGAGCCGATTACGGCAGGCGGTGGTGTTATCGAACCGCCTAAAGGCTATTGGGATCGGGTCCAGG
>CAXBEA010000107.1:0-12996 GCA_963974645.1 uncultured Neptunomonas sp.
GAGGATTGAAAATCCTCGTGTCGGCGGTTCGATTCCGTCTCCGGGCACCAATACTTATTCTGTAGTATCGGTACCTTACACACCTTCCTGCTTTAACTTACGCTACAGCTGATTTCTCTATGTAGACGTAATGTAGACACCTGAAATATCCTCAATACATTGATCTGTAATGCTTTTCTGCTTGGTTATGCTGCACCACGCTGGTTTGCCCGCTGCTCCTTTTAGTGACGCCGACTGCTGAAGTTGGCCTCCTCGGTCTAGTGGGCATGGATTTTTATTTTTGCTCCTTGTCCAACATAACGCTTGGAAAAAGAATTACCGGACAGCCATCAAGAGACATGGGATAGGTTGGCTCAACTGGCGGGGTCAGTGGTGTACATACATGCCTCTACTTTAGCAAACGTAACTATTTTTCCAGAAGCTAACTTATCCACATAAATGCCACTACAAGAAAATCAGTTTAAATTGCCTATAGGGCTCACCATTACTGTGGATAACACGTGAAAAGTGGATAAATCAGGGGGGGGTAATTGTCGAACCCGGGGGCGCCGGAATTGCCTCCGATATCGGTTATGGCATTAGCTGCTTGAGGATGCAGCCAACGCACCAGCGTTTCTACCCCTGTGGCCAGACCAGTGTCAATGGCGACCTTGGGCTGGAACGAGTTGGCCTGAGGGTATGGCTGAGTTTATCTGCCAGTATCGATTTTAGCTGTGCGGGTGCAACGGGCTTGTGCAGAGCCCCAAACACATTGAGTTTGTGGGACTTGGCGAGTTTTTCCACGGTCATGAGAATACGTTGATCCTCGCCACTGACTCGCACCAGTCCGCCAGCGTAATGGATACGTGCTAAGTTGCGCACGAATTCTACGCCGTCCATCTCCGACATTTGCAAATCACAGAATATCAGCTCGACAGGCTTGGTGCTGTGCTCCAGCTCAACTAGGGCGTCTTTAGCTTGCTGATGGGAGATAATATCCGCAAAACTCAAATTTGCCAGTTCTTTGCAAGCAGCTTGAGCACCAAGGGTTCGTCATCAATGAGTAGACTTTTTATGGTTTCTGTCTCCCGCCTCCCGCCTCCCGTCTCCCGCTTCCGGTTGATCGAGAAAATCGGTGATCTCGGCCGTCACTACTTCCAAAGTTGTTTCGATTTGCGCTATGTGCTGCGCAGTGGATGTCTTGTCTTCGACCCTGCAGGCGTTTTCCAGTTCCGCGCACAGGTCGCCAAGCGCCAATGCGCCCACAGAACGTGACGAGGATTTGAGTTTGTGGGCGGTGGACGCGACATGACTGGTATTACCAACATTAAAATCTGCACGTAGGTCGTTGGTCAGTTGCTGGGCTGATGCGAGATAGTCGACGAGCAACTCCCGCACAATGTCCTCGTCATCACCCACCAGGTTTTTTAGTACCGCCACGTCGATTGCGGTGGCAGGCGCCTGTCTGTCGACCGCAGAGGGCAGTAATGATGCACCGGTTTCATCAATTGCAGGCATCCACATCATCAACGCGTCGCTGAGGAGATGGAGCTGCAGCGGCTTGGTTAGATACTCGTTCATGCCCGCTTTCGTAGCGCGTTTTGCCTCACCTTGGAGCGCATTGGCAGTAAGTGCCAATACAGGCATATGCTGTCCTTTTGTCTCTTCTCGCCGAAGGATTTTTGTAAGTGTGTAACCATCCATTTCCGGCATGTGCAGATCTGTTAGCAGCAAGGCATAGTCACCTTTACGCCACATTTCAAGGGCTTCTACACCGTTACTGGCAATTTCTGCTGCATAGCCAAGCAAAGAAAGCTGTCGCAAAATAACCTTCTGGTTGATCGCATCATCTTCGGCAACGAGGATCAGCCGTCCCTGGGCTCGCGCCTCTGCAACAGAGGGGGGGCTTAGCTGTTCAGTGGCCAACAAATCCGTAACGGCGTCCGGGTAGATTGTTTCGGGAGAGGCCCTGCCTGCCGCCACCGCCACGGCGTGCAACAGGGACGTCTGTCGCAGGGCGTCACCATCCATCGTAACTATGCCGGGTGCCTCCACTCGCACTCGTCGGCGCTGCCCCCAGGTAATTAGCAGGTAGCGCGTGTTGGGAGCAACGTCGAAAGCCGCGTGCAGTGCATCGAGCGGGATCGACAGGCATTTACGTCCCGTGTCCTGAATGATCACCACTGCTGAGTCCAGCTCTGCCGCCCGTTGTGCTGCAGCACTCAGGCTCTCCGCTCGCTGCACAGCTGCGCCCGCGTATTCGAGATAGATACATAAATCATCGGCGTTAATCTCTGGGCCAGCCACCAGGATACACTCCAGTCCGCTAAGATCTTGCAGAAAATGACTCGTACTTGCTTCCACTGCCTCAATCGGCAGAGTAACCGTGAAGCTGGAATACTGGCCCAACTCACTTGCCACTGTGATCTCACCCTGCATCAGTTCCACTAGCCGCTTGGAGATGGCCAGGCCCAATCCGGTGCCTCCAAAACGCCGCGTGGTAGAGGTTTCGGCCTGACTGAAAGAAGTGAAAAGATTAGCCAGTGTCTCGGGTGTCATGCCGATACCGTTGTCTCTGATCGTAACGTGCAGGCGTCCAGAGACGGTATCAGCCATTCTCACTCGTACTTCCACCCGGCCCCTTTGCTGCTGTCGTGCGCTGCTGAACTTGACCGCATTGCCCACCAAATTGTAGAGCACCTGGCGCAGCCGGGTAGCGTCGGACCAGATCTGTTTGGGTATATGGGGGTCGATGAACAGCAAGAGGTCGACGTCTTTGCCATCGGCCACCGGCAGGAGTGAATTGCAGACACCTTCGACGACAGCCGTCACGTCAACCGGTACCCGCTCCAGCTCCAGTCGGCCGGCTTCGATTTTGGAGAAGTCCAAGATATCGTCAATCAATGTCAGCAAGGAAAAGGCGGAATCGTGGATGGTGTTGAGCGCATCGGCCTGGTCCTCGGCCAGTCGGCTGTGTGAAAGTACCTCCACCATGCCGATGACACCATTCATCGGGGTACGGATTTCGTGGCTCATCGCAGCCAGGAAGGCAGACTTGGCACGGTTGGCCTGTTCGGCCTCTGCTTTGGCCTGCTCGAGCTGCTGGTTGGTAGCTCTGAGTACCGCTGTACGTTCGTCGACCCGTTGCGCAAGATGCTTGCGTTCGCGTTCGACCACCAAATTAGCCGCCTGCCGTTCCTTTACTTCCTTTTCCAACTCGCTCATTACACGTTTGCGCTCCGTCACGTCACGCACCATGGCGATGCAACGCTGCTGCTCCGTGGACGACACCGCGTACTGGATGGTGGTCTCTACCGGGATGTCGTGACCGTCCATGTGGCGGTGCAGTGTGTCGAGGTGAAGGCTGTTGTGTTCACCTCGCAGGAGCGGTGCAAGCATCTCCCGGAACTGTGTCTCGTTGACTGTTGGTTTGATATCCACGGGGGTCATAGTGAGCAACTGCTCGCGCGAATAGCCGAGTTGGCGGATTGCACCCTCGTTCACGTAGCTGAAGCGCAGTGTCACGGGATCAAAGATAAATGCGCCATCATCAGTCGCATCCAGCATGCTCATTGCCACGCGCATGGCTTGTTCTGCGTGCACGCGCTCGCTGATATCACGCACGGCAGCCGCGACCAGCGAGCCATCCTCCGATTCCATCGGACTTAAACTGATTTCTACGGGAAATGTCGTACCATCCTTGCGCAACGCGCGCAGCTCTTCCTGAGCCCGGCCCATACTGCGAGACGTAGCGGATTGCAGGAATCCTTCGCGTAGTTTGCCGTGTCCGGCCCGGAAATTCATTGGTATGAGTAATTCCACCGGTTGCCCCAGTAACTCTGTGCGCTGCCAGCCGAACACTCTTTCGGCCTGCCGGTTCAACTGCACGATGGTACCGGTACGATCGGTCATTACAATGGCGTCGGGGGCGAACTCGAAAAGGTCGGAGAGGCGCTGCGCGTTGCGCCGCTCCTCGGTAACATCGCGCATGACAGCCACTGCTCCTAAACTTTGACCATTGTCATCCAGCAAGGGACCACCGTTGGCGAGCACGAGACGCGGCTGTTTACCGTCGATGCAGATACTCATCTCTGCGTCGGATACTTGCTCGCCGCGCAGGGCACGCAGTAGCGGAATCTGTTCCGTTGGCAAAGGGGTGATGCCATCTATTTTGAAGAGCTCGTAATGCCTGGCCCACTCTTCGGGAGGAATTGCACGCAGGTCCGCGCCATGCCATTCACGCGCGCTCTTGTTAAACAATGTCAATATGCCTTTGGGGTCGCAAGCCACCACGCCCTCAACTAGGCTTTCCAAGAGCACGTGATTCAGGTGTTCCTGGCGCTGCAGCTCGGCGGTGCGTTGTTGTACACGGCGCTCGAGGTGGGTATTGAGCTGACGGATTTCCTCATCGGCTTCGCGCTGCGCAGTAATATCGCGAGAAACACCCAGCAGGCGTTCCGGCATGCCGTTACTGTCCAGAATCGGGGTGATGATCACGTCCCACCACTTCGGTGTGCCTTTCAGTGTCGGAGTGAAGCCGGTGAAACGTCCGGTACCACCGGCGCACGCGTCCACTAAGGCGCGGCGGGCGAGCTCGCGGTCTTCGGCTGGCCAGAAAGTGACCCAGTCAGCATTGCTGATTTTCTCGAAATCATCGACCTCCATCAGCTTGCGCCCAGGCTCGGTCATGTCCAACAAGCGACCGTCGAGGCTAAGTACCTTCAGGCAGTCGGGCGAGCTCTGCACGATCGAGCGATTGTACTCTTCGCTGGCCACAAGCGCGTGCTCGGCCTCCTTGCGCAGGGTGATTTCTTTTCGAAGACTTAGAGTGCGCTGCCGGGTGATGGCAAGCATCCAGCTAATAACAAACAGTAGTGCACTGAGAAACAGCCCCACGAAAGAAGTGCTGTGGGCGAATGAAAAAACAGGCTCAGCTTCGAAAACGGGGGTTGAATGAAAGGTGATCGTCCATGGTTGACCCGCGATGTTAATTGAGGCAGTCGAAATGAACTTCGGCTCGCGACCTGCAGGATCGAGTTTAAGCTCGGCATCACCATCGTAAAGCAGCGCGCTGTCTGCGACCTGCTTGCCATCATAAATGTTAAAGCTAATCCTCGAACCGCGTTCCTGCAGGATGCCGTGCATTAGGTCGTTAGCGCGAAACGGGCTGTAGACGTAGCCGAGCAAGGTTTCACGGCGCGCATCCAATGTGGCTGGTATGCCCGGCGTTGTGTAAACAGGCAGGTAGAGAAGAAAGCCCGCCTGCTTCTCTTCGGTGATTTCCTGGACCAGCTCAACCTTTCCCGAAAGCGCAGCTGTCCCGGTGTTACGCGCCCTTTCCATGGCCTCTCGGCGGACCGGTTGCGAGAACATATCGTAGCCGAAGGCCTGGCGATTGCGTTCGTCAAAGGGTTCAAGGTAAATAATCGACGTGTATTCCTCTCGCTCACCCGCTGGCCTTACGCTGTAGTCTGGAAATCCCTCAGCCTGGATCTGACGAATATGTTCCGCCATATCGGCTGGACGGATTCGCAAGGAAAAGCCTGCGCCCTGGGTTCCAGGAAAGTGTTGGTCAAGCTGCAGTGTGGCGACATAGTCGTGCCATTCGCGTCGGGTGACCTGCGAAGAGGCGTGGAAAAGCCCTGTCCCGCCCCGCAGCACTTGCACGTATGCCGACATGCGGTTCTTGATACGGGATTCGATTAGCTGGGCTTCGTCGTTAAAACGTTGCACAGCGTGGTCGTTGACGTAGTGCTCGGTGAAGTACCATGCACCGGTGGTTGCCGCCAAAGACAGGAGCAGCACGGTTAGAGGGACGAAAAGATGTTTTGGCACATGGTAACCCATTGTTTTTATTCTAGCTCCTTTGTTATCGTCCTTTCAGCATACCGTCGATCCAAGCCCTGTCAGCATCAAAGCCACCCCAATTTTACGTTTCCGGGAGCTGCTGGTTTATATTGACAGTCTCTCATGCTAGCCGCTCAAATTGAGCTGACACACTACTTGCTATGATTTAGGTATTGAGTCTAAATCATAAGCATGAATTAAAGGTTATGCGAGAGCTTTGCATAACTACTGAGAAACCGCATAAAAAACGATTAATCATAGGCTGAAAAATTATCGTAATACGGTAACAAAAATGCCGTGGAAGAATGTTCCCCAACTTGGTTTAGCGGACGCGCTGTTATCGGAACATCTCTCTAAACGCGCTCGATAATGTCCATCAAATACTCAATTGGTCAGAGATAGAGGCTACGCTATCCGTCTTGTTCCCAGCAAACAAGGTAAACCTGCGTTCCTACCGTTGATGATGTTTATGCAAACATATCCAAAGTTAGGCTCTGATTATCTGCTCAGCACTACCTCTGATACAGTCCCACTTTAACGCTACACTGATATCCTTAGAGGGATAAACTCAAATACATCGCTGCCACTAGCAAATGGAATGCGCGCCCACAATGAAAGACCTCAACGAACACAAAAAAATAGCCGTTCTTATTGATGCTGATAATGCCCAGCGCTCGAAGATCAAACACATCCTTGATGAACTATCTGGGCACGGCCATATCGTTGTTAAAAGAGCTTATGGTGACTGGTCCTCAGAATACCTGAAAAATTGGCGCACCACTCTCAACGAGCTGGCCATTCAACCATGCCAGCAGTTCGCCTACACAACCGGAAAGAACTCGACAGACGGCGCGATGATCATCGATGCCATGGATCTGCTGTATTCAGACCGCTTTGACGCCTTTGCCATCATTAGCAGCGACAGCGACTTCACCAGTCTTGCCTCAAGGCTGAAGCAGTCCGAAATCTATGTCTTCGGGTTCGGCGAGAAGAAGACCCCAATATCCTTCCGGAACGCGTGCGACGACTTTATCTTCACCGAGATCCTTGGCGACCAGCCAACCGAAGGCATCGTCGATAACCCAGAACTAGATCAAATTAAGAAACTGCTGATCAAAGCATGGCGGGAGAATGCCGATGACGAGGGCTGGATGAATATGGGCCACGCAGGAAGCCTCCTAAAGCGCCAGCGACCTGACTTTGATCCAAGAACCTTTGGGTCAGCTAGCTTCAAAGACTTCCTTTTGTCTCTCGGAAGTGGGATCAACGTCGAGCGAAAACAACGAGGAAACGGTACCCCCTACATGTATACGGTAACCAACTAACTTTCATACTTATATAAAGCCCTTGGTAACAGCTAGAGCCTCTTGGTTCTGGGGCTGTTTTATTTTCCCCGCGATACCCCTGAGCATCGAAAGAAAACCCCGTCGATACAAGAGAGTGGTAAGTGTTAACCCTGGCGTAAAAGCGTCCCACGGCCCTATGTGCATAGCGCAAAACCATCTCGAAAGCTGACCAACCAGCCAATTCCATCAATGCGCTTATGCGGGTTCCTTTTTGTACGCGTCAGGATGCCCCGGTATGCCGCAGGGGCCATCAACTGGCGTTGTATAATTTATTGTGCAGCGCAGCAAAAGAGTTATTGACAGTTTGATCTATTGCTACTAATCTTCTCTATAGAAAATGCTGCAACGCACAAACACTTTGGAGAGGCTTATGTACCAGGATATCGTAGAAAACATGAAAACGCAGATGAAGCCTGTTATGGATCTGGCTGAAACCAACAAATCAACGTTGGAGGCTTTGGCGACTCTGCAGAAGAACACCATGCATGAAGTGATGAAAACTGGCATGGATCAGTTTCAGGCGCTGGCGCAGTGCAAAGACCCTAAGGTTGCGATGGAACTGCAGGCTAACTTCTACAAGGAGTTGAGCGCTAAGATGACCAGTACCACAGAGCAGAGTATTGCTGCCATGACGACGGCTAAAGACGCCTTTACTGCAGCAATAGACGTTGCGGCTAAGAAGACTGTTGCTGACGTCGAGACGGCGGTGAAGAAAGCTTCAGGTAAGTAATTACTGACTGCTTGTGCTAGCAAGCAGCACCTAGAAAAAAACATACAAAGCCCCTGGTTGGATGACTCCGGCCAGGGGCTTTTTTGTCTTTAACCTTCCAGTAGCCAGTAGCCAGTAGCAAAATCAGCAGCACAGTTATTGCCGCAATGCCTAGCGCTTTAATGCCGCTCCAGATCAGGTTGCTGGCGCCTACCTGGGCGAGAAACATCCTCAGCAAAAAGATCTCCGTGAAGGCGACCCCTATCGCCATAAGCATCGGGCTATAGATCATCGTTAGCCCTGCTTGCGCCAGCCACAGTGGTGCGATAATAAGCAGCGCAAAAAAAAGGCTGAGAGCCCGTTCACCAACGCGATGAGTACCGGGATAACGCGCGCCGCGGTGCTCTGAATACTGCTATCAAGATCCGTGACCATGGCTTTTGCAATTTGGCCAGTTCGTGTTGACGCTCGGCGGTCTCGCTGAGATAAGCACTGCTGAAGCCGCTCATGCAGAGGGTTACTGCGGTCCCAACACAGGCGTGAATAACAACAGATAAATCCACCTCGGCACTGAGCTAGAATCCGGTATTAAGGCCGAGCAGGGTGAGGGCGCCGCCACCTGTTGCAGCGCAATAATCGCTGGGTACTGCGCTGGTTGACCTAGTGATCGAGATTGGGTACCTACTAATAGCCAGGATTCGACATAGAGGCAGGCCGTAGCTGCCGGTAGTGGAGAATAACGCCGACAGCGACGTCAATATTCTTGTCCACGGCGCTCAGTTTTACTATCAGCTAGTGCCAAAGCCCGGTGACATGCCAACGGGGCCGCCGATGCACGGGTTTGGCGAACGGGGCAGAGCGGAACGACTCGAGATCCGAACTTGGTAGACCCCTTTCCCAGGCAGAAAACTGCGGTCTGAGTGCTAGTAATCGAGTAACCCGTTCGGCCGTCGGCGGGTGAGTGCGCAGCGACGAGGGTTCAGGAATACGATAACCGGGGATAAAAAAATTCTGCCAGCGCTGCTGTAGGTCGTCAATTTTCAGCAGCGCCGCTGCCAGCCCCTCTGGATCACCGGTTAACCGGGCGGCGTTCAGATCTGCATCGAACTCCCGGGTTCTGGACAGCGCCTGCTGCGCTAACACACTGACCACAGGGGCTACAATCAGCAAGATGATCGCCACCCAGTTGATCGCGATATCGGCCAGTAGCAGCAGCGGTAGGTTGATCAGCAGTAACAACTGGCCGATCAAAGAGAGCAGTGTGGTCGTCCGGCTGAAGAGGTCGGCAAGCCCCATGACCTTTCCATCATCATGGGCTATGTGACTGATCTCATGCGCGACTACCGCGACTAACTCAGGCTGGCTGAGCCGTTGCAAGAGTCCATCGCTGAGCGCAATCATCGAAGCTGGTTTTGAACCCATCGTAAAGGCATTGGGCACCTGGCTGGGGATATAGTAGAGACTCGGGTAGGTCTCTAAATTGGCGCGTTCCGATAATTCGGCAACAATGGCCCAGAGCACCGGAGCCTGGTGACGGCAGATGGGCTTGGCAGCATACATGCGCAGTAGCAGCTTGGGGGAGTAGCTGGGGATAAAGAGGCTGCCGATGATGGCGCTCCAGAACAGCAGCAGAAGCCCGACCCATCCCCAGATCAGGTAGCCTAGTAACGCCATAAATCCGGCCATAGCAGCGAGCAATAGTACCGACTGGACGCGGTTTTGCCACGCGTGCCGCGACCCTATGGCCGTGTTTATAGGCTGCAATATGGGCATTTTTTACGCTCTATAATTCCTCCTGACTAGCCAACTCTAGACTATTCTTTACTGATATGGGGGGAGTTTGAACGCTAGCCTAATCCGTGGACTCAGGGATGGAATACAAGGACTACTACAGGATCCTAGGGATAGACCGCGGCGCTAACAAAGCTGCGGTCAAGCGCGCCTATCAGAAAATGACAAGAAAATATCATCCAGATGTTAGTCAGGAAAAAGATGCAGAAATGCATTTTAAAGAGATTAATGAGGCCTATCAGGTGCTCTGAGACCCCAGGGCACGAAAAGCCTACGATCAGCTAGGTTCTGGGTGGCACCAAGGCCAGGAGTTCCAGCCACCTCCAGGGTGGCATTTTGAATTTAGCCAGGCTGGTTTCGATCCGCAACAGGGCGGATGAACAGTAAATCCCTAACCGCCACTGGCGAGCTGTTGGATGATTCCCTGCTGTTAGATCTGGTTCGGCTGCAGGAGCGTCGATCGTAATGGGAGGCAGGGGCTAATGATCCAAACCTACATCGAGCAGAGTACCAACAAGGTACGCCACGTCATTGAACTGGCGATCGGGGAGATGGCCGCGTTAAAGCAAAATACTCTGACCCCCGACTTTATTTTGCTGGCGCTGCTGTCACAGCCGGACTCTGATGCAATCAAGATACTCAAACAGCTGATTCCTAACCTGATCGAGGTCGTAGCTCGGTTAAAAGGCGAAATTTTTCAGCAGTATCAGCGCCCTGTTGAGTCAAAGCAGAGCCAGCTGCTGGCGTCCGAGGAGCTGGAAGAGATGTTTAAGGTCGCCTTCGAGGAGGGGCAGCGGCTGGGGGATGATTATGTTTCCACCGGCACCCTATTTCTGGCTCTCTTCGATCCTAAATCGGGACACGCTGCGGCATGTCTGAAAAATATCGGGATTAATCGTCAACAGGCGCTGGGTGCGCTCAAACGGATCCGCGGCGGCCAAAAAATCACCAGTGAGGATACTGAAGCAGAAACCGATACGCTGTCTAAATACACCCAGGACCTGACCGAGATGGCGCGCAATGGGGAGCTGGATCCGGTGATCGGTCGCGATGAATAGATCGGTCAGATCATTCAAACCCTGTCCCGGCGCAAGAAAAACAATCCGGCGATCATCGGTGAAGCGGGCGTGGGTAAAACGGTGATTGTAGAGGGACTGGCCCAGCGTATTGCCAACGCCAATGTTCCCGACACGCTGCTGAATAAGCGCTTGCTTGCGCTAGATATGGCCGAGATAGTAGCGGGATCGAACATGCGCGGAGAGTTTGAGGCGCGCCTCAAGTCGGTCCGCGATGCGGTTATCAAAGCGCAAGGTCAGGTCATTCTGTTCATCGATGAGCTGCATACGGTCGTTGTTGCGGGTGCCGGTAGTGGTGGGCTGGATGCGCCCAGTATGCTGAAAACCGCATTGGCGCAGGGCAGCTTGCAGGTGATCGGTGCCGATACGCTACGCGAATACCGGAGCCATATCGAAAGCGATAAGGCGCTGGAGCGACGGTTTCATCCGATCCTGATTCGCGAGCCCAGTGTCGAGCAAACCCTGCGTATTCTCGAAGGGATCATTCCGCGCTACGCGCAGCATCACCAGACCCGTTATGAACCCGAAGCGCTAAAAGCTGCGGCAGAGCTGTCTGAACGCTATATCACCGACCGCTGCCTGCCGGACAAGGCGGTTGACCTGGTCGATGAGGCCGGTGCGCATAAGCATATCCGGCTGAGCTCCATGCCGCATCGTCTGAAACAGCTTGAGCAGGATAAGCAACGATTGCTGCAGGAGAAAACGACAGCCTTTAACGAGCAGCGTTTTGAAGAGACCGCCAGCCTGCAGATGGAGATTCTTAATATTGAGGCGCAGCTAAAAACGGAGCATGAAAAGTGGCTCCAGCAGCGCGGCCAAACCGATGTGTCGGTCACCGCCAACGATATCGCAGCGGTAGTCTCACGCTGGACCGGTATCCCCGTTGCCAGGATGCTTGAATCTGAGGCTGAGAAACTGGCCAGCATGGAGCTAAAGCTGCATCAGCGCATCGTCGGTCAGGAAGATGCAGTGCGTGCGGTTGCCGATGCAATACGCAGAAATAGAACAGGGATCACCGATGCAAAGCGTCCGATCGGCTCATTTCTATTTCTAGGTCCGACCGGTGTCGGCAAGACCGAACTGGCGCGTGCGTTGGCGGCCTTCTTGCTGGATGACGAGGCTCGAATCGTCCGGTTGGATATGTCGGAGTATATGGAGCGGCATGAGGTTTCTAAAATTATCGGTGCGCCGCCCGGGTATATCGGTTATGGCGAAGGCGGCCAACTGACTGAAAAGGTCCGTCGGACTCCCTATACCGTGGTCTTGTTCGACGAGGTTGAGAAAGCACATCCGGATATCTTCAATGTGCTGTTACAGATCCTTGAAGATGGTCATATCACCGATGCGCAGGGGCGGGTGGTTTCATTCCAGAATACGATTTTGATCGGTACCTCGAATCTGGGTACTGAGGCATTAGCACCGGATAAGCGCCCACCAGGCTTTATGCAGTCAACTAACCCAGACTACCAAGGTGCCAAGCAGCTGGTCATGCACGAGGTGAAGCGATTCTTTAAGCCGGAGTTTCTCAATCGACTGGATGACATCATCGTGTTTCATTATCTAGAAAAGGCACATGTGCGTCAGATTTCGCAGATGTTTATTGATGAGCTAACCCAGCGCATGCTGCTGCATCAGATCAGGCTAACGGTTGATAAGGAGGTGGTAGAAAAAATGGCGCAGGATGGTTTTGAGCCTGTCTATGGTGCGCGTCCGCTTCGGCGGGAAATTGAACGCCAGATAGAGAATCCGTTAGCGATGAAGATCGTTGAAGGCCTGTGCCAGCCGGGTAGCGAGGTGCATATCAGCGCAATTGAAAACAGCATCGTATTTGATATCAATAGCAATCTATCAGAATCCGAGAAGGCAGTGGAAAGCGCAGTAAAGGGATACCCTGATTGATGTGGTCTACAACGTCAACTCTTAACCCACAGGAGCGAAGCTGATGAAACAGGGAGTGATACTATCCGAGGAGCCTCCAATTCGCGGCCGCGCGATGGGGCTTGGCAGCGGATACGGCCAGCCCATTACGGACATTCGGAACATGCTGTAAAGAAGCGTGAGTGTGTTGAGCGCGCATGCATGAATAGACCATGCGCCGGGTCAGATGATGCCTCACGAATCCATACAGCCAAGTGAAGGGATGGGAGCAAGAAAAGGAGGCCGCCGCTGATGCAGAAAGGCCCTGTCAAAAACAATTCACAAAAGGCGTTGACGGCAGATCTGGTGTCTGTAGAATGCGCCCCTCGTT
>CAXBEA010000108.1:0-12774 GCA_963974645.1 uncultured Neptunomonas sp.
GCACCGGTAACTTCTCGATGCCGTCGACACTGGATATTACCTCGGCCAGTGCCGGCGATATGTTTATGGGGGCCTTGATTCCCGGTCTTGTCCTCGTTGGTCTTTATATTCTCTATATATTGATAACGGCTTGGCTGAAGCCTGAACTGGCTCCGCCGGTTCCTTACGATGGCAAATATGATCGCCATTTTGCCCGTAAAGTGACGTTGGCACTGGCACCGCCGCTGATCCTTATCTTTGTTGTTCTAGGCTCGATTATTTTGGGTGTGGCGACGGTTAACCAGGCTGGCTCTATTGGCGCTGTTGGGGCACTGATTATGGGTGGCTACCGGCTAACTGAAGGGCGTAAGGACAGTTATTACCCGGCGATCCTGGCTATAGGATCGACTCTGGTGTTGGTGGTTATCCTCTCTTTCAATGAGCTGAATATTAAGAATATTCAGGACTCCGATGTGTTGCCTTTGATTATTGCCGGAGTGGCCAGTTTTACCCTAATGGTCGCCGTGCTCTGGAGTGTTTGGCGCACCTACAAGATCGATGACACCCTCAATGGCGTTATGAAAGACACGGTGAAAACCACCTCGATGGTGTTTATTATCCTGGTCGGTGCGGCGATGCTGACAACGGCGTTTCGTGGCTTTGGCGGTGAAACCCTGGTCAGGGAGTTTCTTACCGGTCTGCCTGGGGGGTTCTGGGGGCAGTTTTTCGTCGTAATGCTGGTGATCTTTCTGTTGGGATTCTTTCTCGATTTTATTGAGATCGCCGTCGTCGTGGTGCCTATCGTTGCGCCTATTCTGTTGGCCAATCCCGAGGCGAATATCACTGCGGTATGGTTGGGGGTGATGTTCGGGTTGAATATTCAAACCTCCTTCCTGACGCCGCCCTTCGGTTTCGCCCTGTTTTATCTACGTGGAGTGGCTCCGGCCATCGTCAAAACGGTACATATATACCGCGGGGCTTTGGTGTTTATCGGCTTGCAACTCTTGGCGCTGATTGTTGCGGGCAGTTTTCCGGTTATGGTCAATTACCTGCCTAATCGCAGCTTCCTCACCTCAGAAACGGCGCCGCCGCCGATGAACCCTAGGTTGCAGTCCTGCATGGAGTCCTATCTATTTGACCGTTATGCGGTCGAGGATGATCGTTTGCGCGCCAGTATTGAACAGATGGCGCGTACAGATCTAAGTTACCTGCCTTCGAGTGTGCGCCAAGCCTTAGCTGAAAGCACCGACAAGGCCTTGGCAACCTTTGCGCTGGTTGCGGATGTGCAGGCTAAGCAACAGACCCTGCACGATTATGAGCAGCAATACCGGCCACTGCATCAACAGGTTCGCAAGCTGGAAGCTGACTTGCGTGATATCAATATCGAGCTGAAACAGCAGCGGCTGCAACTTCGCCGGCTCTCCGAAGATCCAGGGGTGAAAAAGACTCGGTTGCTAGCAATAGAGATTGAGATTGAAAGTTTGATGGCAGAAAAAACACACCTGGAGCCCCAGGTGCCTGCGAACTGGAAAGCAGATCACGCCCGTTATCTAACTCTGGATAAAGCTGAGTCAACAGCCCGTAACCGTTATCGAAATAATGTCGATGCTGCCTATGAGCCGATACCTGCATTGCTGCAAGTGTTGACCCAGACCGATGCGTTGGCAGCACTGGAAACCGATATTCGCAATCTGAAAAATCTGGTTGCCAGTCTGGATAATGAGGCTGCCATGGAGGAGATCGAGGCGGTGGCTAGATCGCTCAGCCAGGTGGCGGGGAGCGGGAAAATTAAATCCAAGCTGTCTAAAGCCCGGCGGGCGTTGAAAGGTGAGCGGGCTGATCAGGATAAGGCGCAACAGTTGATTGAAGACGGCTTGGATGTCCTGGCTGCTGAGCTGGAGTGGCGAACTGTGGCGGTCACTCAGCTGATGCCTAGCCTGTCCGCTTACGACCTGGCGATCAAAGACTCCATCGGCCTGCGGCTGCAGAAACGTCTTTCTATAGCGCAAGCAAAAGATGTCGCTCTCTGTCTGTCCAGCCACACGGATGTGTCGTTGCATTTTTAATGATTAAGAGCAATGACTACAGCTTGTGACTAAAGGTAATCACTACAGCTAATCACTACAGCTAGTGACTACGGGTAATCAGAACAAGCTTAGTCACTGTTGTATTGATTAAAGCCTTCAGGGCTGGGGATTTAGCTGCCTCAATCCTGAAGGTTTTTTCGTTCCTTCCCAAGTGTGATTTCTCTAGTTTTTTGCGCTGTTTGAAATACTGAACAATACTGGGTTAGTATCGGTAGAGTTTAAATTTCCAGATTTAGCCCACTTTTGTCATTTTAGGCGCGGTTATTGCTTTTGCCTGACTGAAGTGTGAACTCTGTGAGTCCCATAAAACTATGCTTTACTGAGAGCGCTAATTCTTTGAATTCGAGCTTTTTTGGGGGTCAACGTTGCATTATATGCGCTGATTTGGTGCGTAATACGTCGTCGCGATAAGGCCGACGTTAGAAAATACAGGTCGTATACGTATGAGTATTGATTGGAAAGATTATGATGCCAAAAATTTTTTCGACGAACTGATCGGAGAAAATACCCTACCCAGACCTCCAGCGTTGCGATTAATGCAGCACCTGCAATCGCTGGATGAAAGCGAGCTGGAAGCGCGAAGGCAGATGGCCGAAGTGACGATCCAAGAGATGGGGGTCAGTTTTACCGTTTACACCGAACAGGGCAACATCGACCGTGCTTGGCCCTTCGATATTATTCCCCGGACGATTTCAACCCAGCAGTGGAAGAAGACCGCTGCTGGGCTCAAGCAGCGGCTTAAGGCGCTGAATATGTTTATCGGTGATCTTTATGATCAGCAGCAGATTATCAAAGACGGCATTATCCCCGAGCATATCATCAGCAAATCTAAAAATTTCCGCCCCGAATGCGTAGGTATCAAGCCTGTTCACGGCGTCTGGGCACATATCTGCGGCACCGACCTGGTACGCGATGGCGACGGTGAATTCTATGTCTTGGAGGATAATCTGCGGGTGCCTTCAGGTGTGGCCTATATGCTTGAAAATAGAGCCATTACCAAACGGGTGCTGCCTGAGCTGTTCGACAAAGAGGACATCAAGCCGGTAGATGATTATCCGGCTAGGCTGTTTGACACCCTGGTTGCGCTCTCTCCGCGCGATATCAAACGCCCGGAGATCGTGGTGTTAACCCCGGGGATCTTCAACTCGGCCTATTTCGAACATGCCTACCTTGCCCAGCAGATGGGTACCGAGCTGGTGGAGGGGAGTGATCTGCTGGTTGCCGAGGACGATTGCGTTTACATGCGCACGATCGCTGGGCTGGAACGGGTTGATGTGATCTACCGACGGATCGATGATCTGTTTCTCGATCCCGAGGTGTTTGAAAAAGAATCGGTACTCGGTGTGCCCGGCCTGATGCGTGCCTGGCGGGCGGGGAATGTTGCGCTGGCCAATGCGCCCGGAGCGGGCGTCGCCGACGATAAGGTGGTCTACGCCTATGTGCCGGAAATCATCCGCTACTACCTCAATGAAGAGCCTCTGATTAAGAACGTCAAGACCTACCTCTGTGAGGATCCGGAGCAGCGCCAATATGTCCTGGATCACCTCGCTGAGTTGGTGGTTAAACCGGCTAACGAGTCGGGTGGCTACGGGATGCTGATCGGCCCCCACTCGACCAAGAAAGAGCAGGCGGAGTTTGCCGCGCTGATCAAAGCTGATCCACGTAACTATGTGGCGCAGCCCACGCTGCGGTTGTCGACAGCACCGACCCTGGTGGGAAAGGGCTGTTTGGAACCGCGCCATCTCGACCTGCGGCCGTTTGTGCTGCAGGCCAAAGAGAGTTATGTCACCACGGGGGGACTGACCCGGGTGGCGATGAAAAAGGGCTCGCTGGTGGTTAACTCCTCCCAGGGCGGGGGCAGTAAAGATACCTGGATCGTCAATGGGAGAAACGCGGATGCTGTCTAAACTTGCAGAGAGGCTCTATTGGACGGCCCGTTATATAGAACGGGTAGAAAATACCGCGCGACTGGTCAGTGTTTACGATAATCTGCTGTTCGATCTACCCCGTGAGATCAATATCAGCTGGTACAACCTGATCGTGCTTAACAGTGCCGAGGAGCGGTTTCAGGACCGCTATAAGAATCGTGACGAACACAACGTACTCAAGTTTTTACTGGCCGATGACACTAACCCATCGTCGATGTTGTCGGCGCTTCGAGCGTTGCGTGAAAATGTCCGGACCTCCAGGGATGTTCTTCCCCAGGAGACCTGGGAGCTGGTGAACGAGCTACATATCTTTGCCAAAGAGAACATTCAGCAGGGGATCAACCGGAGTGAGCGGCAGCAATTTTTGGAACAGATGGTTAAAGGCTGCCAGCAGATCAACGGACTGATAATCGGTACCATGAGCCGTGATGCGCCTTGGCAGTTTCTTCGTCTGGGGCGCAATCTTGAGCGCGCCGATATGTTAACTCGGTTGCTGGATGCCGGTGCTGCTGCACTGCTGCAATCCGAGGAGGATACTGAGCTGAATTTAAGTCAGGTGGTCTGGGGTAATGTGCTGCGTTCGAGCAGTGCGGATATGAGCTACAGACGCACCATGCGTAGCGCGGTACTCGATCGCGATGTAGCGGAATTTTTACTCGAAGACCCCCATTTTCCCCGCAGTCTGCAGTTCTGCTTGAATCAGATTCGCGATGCGGCCGAGCAGCTCCCTAGGGGGGCTGAGGTGGTAAGTAGCATCGATAAACCACTGGCGTCGCCCTATGACCTAGATGCCGCTGGGGCGCTGGGTTTTGCGTTTCGTGATTATCTTAATCAGCTGCAACTCGAGCTCGGTGAGCTGCATAATTGTTTCAGCCAGAGTTGGTTTTCTCTTGAACCACGGAGTGCAGAATGACTATACGTACAGCGATTCATCATGTTACCGAGTACCGTTTTGATCGTGCAGTCAAGATGTCACCGCACACTATCCGGTTGCGACCTGCTGCTCACAGCCGGACCCCGATCAAAGGCTATTCGCTAAAGATAAGCCCTGAGCACCATTTTATTAACTGGCAACAGGATCCGTACGGCAACTTTTTAGCCCGGATTGTGTTTCCAGAAAAATGCGACCACCTGCGGGTCGAGGTTGAGGTGATCGCCGATATGACAGTGATCAACCCCTTCGATTTTTTCCTCGAAGAGTCCGCGCAGAAATTCCCGTTCAAATACGATAAAAGTCTGCTTAAGGAGCTTAATCCCTATCTGGAGATCGTCGATAAGGGACCGCTGATTAAGCAATGGGTTAAGTCGGTACCCCGTGAGCCGATGCCAACCAATGATTTTCTGGTCTATCTCAATCAGCGTGTGCAGCAGGATATTGGCTACAACATCCGCATGGAACCGGGGGTTCAAAATAGCGACCAAACACTGAAGCTAAAGCTTGGCTCCTGCCGTGATACCGGCTGGTTACTGGTGCAGCTGTTGCGGCATCTTGGCCTGGCCGCCCGCTTTGCCTCGGGCTATCTGGTGCAGCTGGTTTCCGATGTTAAGGCGCTGGATGGCCCCTCGGGTCCGACCCAGGACTTTACCGATCTGCACGCTTGGTGTGAGGTCTATATCCCCGGTGCTGGCTGGGTGGGTCTGGATCCAACCTCGGGTCTGTTTGCCGGTGAGGGCCATATTCCGCTGGCCTGTACTCCTTCGCCACAGGCGGCAGCCGCGATCTCGGGCGGCACCGATAAGTGCGAAGTCGAGTTTGCGTACACTAATGAGGTAACCCGGATTCATGAAGACCCGCGGGTGACCAAGCCATACACCGAGCAGCAGTGGCAGTGTATCGATGCGCTGGGTGGCGCGGTTGATAAGCAGCTAGCGGATCTGGATGTGCGCCTGACCATGGGCGGTGAGCCCACCTTTGTTTCAATCGATGATATGGATTCTGCCCAGTGGAATACCGAAGCGCTAGGCAAGGACAAACTCAGTCTGGCCAAGGATCTGCTGTTGCGCCTGCGGGGCAAGTTTGCCCCCGGCGGAGTGCTTCAATACGGGCAGGGGAAATGGTATCCGGGCGAGGAGATCCCACGCTGGGCACTGGGCTGTTTCTGGCGTAAAGATGGCCAATCACTGTGGCGCGACCCGCAATGGCTGGCGCGTGTTGATAAGGATTACGGCGTTAGCCGGGAAAAAGCCGAGGTTTTTGCCCAGTTGCTGGCGCAGAAGGCGGGCCTGAATCCCGCAAATCTGCTGCCTGCCTATGAAGATACGCTCTACTACCTGTGGAAAGAGCAGACCCTGCCGAAAAATGTGGACCCTTTAAAAGTCAATCTGAAAGATAGTCTAGAGCGGAAAAAACTGGCCCAGCTGCTCTCCGAAGGACTGCACCTGCCGGTGGGGTATTGTCTGCCGCTGGGCTGGAACTACAATACTGGGCAGTGGCGCAGTAGTCCCTGGCCGCTGCGACGCGATACTTTGACCCTGATTCCGGGAGATTCGCCGATCGGATTGCGTCTGCCGCTGGACTCCTTGCCGCAGCAGACCGAGGCGCAGCGAGAGGTCGAATCCCCACGTGATCCGCTTGACCCGGCCGAGGCGCTGCCTTTAGCCGGATTGAGCGCGGTCCAGGCACGCAGCGAGACAGAGTCGGGTGACGCCCAGGAAAATTCAGCGCTAGCGGTAAGCGCTGATGGCAAGTCTAAGGGCTCGCTAGAGCGTAAGGCCAAGCATGCCGACAAGCAGACTAAACCCACCGAAACGATTCAGGTCGAGGTGGTGCGCACCTCGCTCTGCATCGAGCCTCGCAACGGCTGCCTCTATCTGTTCCTGCCTCCTTTGGAGCGTTTAGAGCACTACGTCGCGCTGGTGGAGTTGATCGAAGATACCGCTGCCGAGTTGCAGCTACCGGTGGTGATCGAAGGCTATGATCCGCCCAGAGATGATCGGATGCTCTGCTTCAAGGTGACCCCGGATCCCGGCGTTATCGAGGTCAATATCCACCCCTCGACTAACTGGCGTGATCTGGCGGATAACACCTTTCTGCTCTACGAGGAGGCGCGGTTATCACGCCTCTGTGCCGAAAAGTTCATGCTCGATGGTCGCCATACCGGCACCGGCGGTGGCAACCATATCACCCTAGGGGCGGCGACGGCGGGGGACAGCCCCTTCCTGCGCCGGCCCGACCTGTTGCGCAGTTTTGTCACCTATTGGCAGCACCATCCGGGGCTCTCTTATCTGTTTTCGGGCATGTTTATCGGCCCGACCAGTCAGGCGCCACGCGTCGATGAGGGGCGCGACGAGATGCTCTACGAGCTGGAGGTGGCCTTCAGCCTGATACCGGAGGGGGTGGTCGACCAGCCCTGGCTGGTGGATCGCTTGATGCGTAACCTGCTGGTGGATATCACCGGCAACGCCCATCGCTCCGAGTTCTGTATCGATAAGCTTTATTCGCCGGGGCTGGCGTCCGGACGCCAGGGGTTGCTGGAATTCCGCGGTTTTGAGATGCCGCCGCACCCGCAGATGTCGCTGGTCCAGGGGCTGCTGATTCGCTGCCTGGTGGCGCGTTTCTGGCAAGACCCCTACCGTAAGCCGCTGGTGCGCTGGGGCACCGAGCTGCATGATCGCTTTATGCTGCCGCACTACGTCTGGAGCGATATGCGTGAGGTGGTCAACGACCTCCAAGCGCATGGGATTCCTTTCCAGCTGGAGTGGCTAGCGCCATTTGAGGAATTCCGTTTCCCCCATTATGGCAGCGTCAATATCGACGATATCCGGCTCGAGCTGCGCTGGGCGATTGAACCCTGGCATGTGCTGGGGGAGGAGGTAGGCAGCTTCGGTACCGCACGCTATGTTGACTCCTCGGTCGAGCGGTTGCAGATCAAGGTTGAGGGGCTGACCCCCGAGCGTTATGTGCTGGCCTGCAACGGGCGGCGGATTCCTCTGCGTTCAACCGCGCGCCACGGCGAGTATGTGGCGGGTGTACGTTATCGAGCCTGGCAGCCGCAGTCGGCGCTGCATCCCACCATCGGGGTGCATGCACCGCTAGTGTTTGACCTGATCGATACCTGGAATGGACAGACGGTGGGTGGCTGTACCTACCATGTAACCCATCCCGGAGGACGCAGTTACGAGACCCTGCCTGTCAACGCCTTCGAGGGTGAATCACGCCGGATCAACCGTTTCTGGGATTTCGGACATACCCCCAGCTTGAAAACCAGCATGCCGGAGTTCAATGGCATCAGGGAGTTCTTCGTTAATCAGACCCCACCACGGCCGATGGCGCCGCCTGCAGAACAGCCCAGCGATGAGTATCCGTATACCCTGGATCTGCGCCGGCAGATGGAAAACTAGGGTAACCATGGCATACAATGCAGCTCGATTAACCGGGGTCCGATAAACGATGGAAATTTCCGCCACACCGATGCCTGACGCGTTGCAGTACCTGAATACGGGTGCCGGTTACGACGAGGTCTATGCCGACCAGCCGCAGATGCAAGCGCACTGGCAGTATCTGCTCGCTGGTTTGCAGTCGTTGGGGGCCTCGGGTATCCGTGAGCGCCAGCTGAAGGCAGAGCGGATTCTGCGTGATGACGGTGCGACCTATAATGTAGGCTCATCAGCTACCTCGCAGACCTGGCAACTGGACCCGGTGCCGGTGCTGCTGGAAAGCGAAGAGTGGGGGGGCATTGAGTCCGGATTGCTGGAGCGGGCTGAGCTGTTCAATCTGCTTCTCAAGGATATCTATGGCGATCGCGAGCTGATTCGCCATGGCGTGCTGCCGCCAGAACTGGTGTTCAGTCATGGCGGATTTTTACGCGCCTGCCAGGGGTTGTCGCTGCCCGGTGAACATCAGTTGGTGCTGCACGCCACCGATATGGTGCGTGCCAACAACGGCAGTATGCTGGTTATCGGTGATCGCACCCAGGCACCCAGCGGTGCAGGCTATGCGCTGGAGAACCGGACGGTGATGTCGCGGGTGCTGCCGTCGCTGTTCCGTGATAGCCATGTGCACCGCTTATCGCAATTTTTTCAGTCACTGCGACTCAAACTCAACAGCCTGGGCAGTTATATCACTGCGGATCAGCCACGGATCGTTATCCTCAGTCCGGGCGCCTATAACGAAACCTATTTTGAACATGCCTACCTGGCCAACTACCTGGGCTATCCGCTGGTGCAGGGCAGCGACCTGAAGGTCAGCAACGGTTACCTGTGGATGAAATCCATGGGCGGCCTGGAACGGGTCGATGTGGTGTTGCGCCGGGTCGATGACTTTTTCTGTGATCCGGTGGAGTTCAAGAGTGATTCGCGATTGGGAGTCCCGGGACTGCTGGAAGTGGTTCGCTCAGGAAAGGTTTTGGTGGCCAATCCGATGGGCTCGGGTTTTCTTGAAAATCCTGCATTGTTGCGCTATCTGCCTAAAATAGCCCAGCATTTCCTGGGACGCGAGCTGCGTCTGGGATCGGTAAAGAGCTACTGGTGTGGCGATCCGCAGGATATGTCTTACGTGCTCGATAACCTCGATCGGTTGGTGATTAAACCCACCTTCCGTACGACAGAGGAACATAGCCTGTTCGGCGCCCAACTGAATCCAGAGCAGCGTCAGCAGTTGGCGCATAAGATCAAGCAAAATCCGCTCCACATAGTCGCCCAGGAATACGTCCAGCCCTCTAGTACACCCTCGTGGAAGCATAATCAGCTAACACCTCGGCCTGCGATTCTGCGCGCCTTTGCGGTCGCTAATAACGCCTCCTACAGTGTCATGCCCGGCGGCCTAACGCGAGTAGGGAGTGAGTTAGGCAGTATGAACCTGAGTAACCAGCGGGGTGCGGTCAGCAAAGACACCTGGATCCTCGCCTCGGAGCCGGAAAAGCAGGTCTCCCCGAGCGAGATACAGGCGATCCCGGCACTTGCTTCGGCGAAAACCCGGGCGGCGTTTCCCTGTCGGGTGGTCGAGAATCTGTACTGGATGGGGCGTTATGCAGAGCGGACCGAAGCGGCCTTGCGGCTGCTGCGTACGGTCCTGGTACAGCTCAATAGCACCTATCATATGCCGCAACAGACGCAGCAGTTGCTGCTGCAGACCGTGACCCAGTTGACCTCGACCTTTCCCGGCTTCAGCCTTTCCGATCCCGCACTTAAGATTCAGCCAGAGGCTGAATTATTGGCAGTTATTTTAGACGAACAGCGGAAGGGGAGCGTCAGTGCTAACCTCAACGCGCTGCTGGAGTGTTCAGATCAGGTTCGCGAGATGCTTTCGGCAGATACCCAGCGGGTGATCAGCGATCTGCGCGATGAGCTGGCGGGGTTAGCCGGTTCCTTGGAGCAAGGACTGAGTGCGGCTCCCGAAGAGGCTCTGGATCCACTGGTGACGACGCTACTGGCGTTGGCCGGACTCTGGCAAGAGAGCATGATCCGGGGGCTGGGATGGCGCTTTATGGATATGGGCCGGCGGGTGGAAAAAGCGCTGCAGACGGTTGGTCTGATCCGGGCAGCCTTGGTTCCTGTACTGCCCGAACAGGATCAGTTACAGGTCCTCGAAGCGGTGCTGCTAACCTCCGAGGCGCTCATTACCTTCCGCCGTCGGCACTACTCCGGCAGCGATATGGCGCAGGGGCTGGAGCTGCTGCTGCTCGACAGCAGCAACCCGCGTTCGGTGTTCTATCAAATTGAACTGCTGCGCAACCATCTTACCGAACTGCCTACAGCGACCCACGGAGCGGGACTTGCGGCGGAGGATCGTTATCTGTTGGAAGCCTCGGCGGCGATTCAGCTAAGTACCCTGGAGGAGCTGGTAGCCGAGGATGAGGCGGGCAGTACCCGGAGCGGTCTCGACCAGTTGCTGGCGCGGTTGCAGCACCTGCTGCAGGAGACATCCACCCAGATCAGCAATAAATACTTTGATCAGATCAAGGTGCATCAACAGCTGGTGCGTACCGATTGGGACGAGGAACTATGATCTACCGTATTCGTCACCTCACCCATTATGAATATGAGCAGCCGGTTACGCTCTGCTACAACCGCGCCTATCTACTACTGCGTGATAGCCATTATCAAACCTGTCTGAGCAGCCATATTCTGATCTCTCCCGGACATACCCAGGGGCAGCAGCGGCTCGATTATTTTGGTAATAAAGCCTATTACTTCTCACTGGAGCAGCCGCATACTGAGCTGCAGATCGATGTGACCAGCGAGATCCGGGTGCACGATATTAAATATGCCCGTGAGCGGGATCTCGATCTCGATTTTGGTACCACCTGCGGTCAGGCACTGATCGCACTGCAACAGAGCCGTGATCTGGAGACGCTTGAGGCACGAGAATTTTGTCTCGATTCGCCGATGATTAAAGTCTCACCCTCACTGCGTGAGTATGCCAGGGTGTTGTTTAACCGAGATCGGCCACTGCTGTCAGCGGTCCGCGAGCTGACCCACAGAATCTTCACCGAATTCACCTACGATCCGGCTTCCACGAGTATCTCCACGCCGTTGGCAGAAGTGCTGAGTAACAAGCGTGGCGTCTGTCAGGACTTTGCTCATTTAGCGATCGGCTGTTTGCGTTCGCTAGGGTTCCCGGCTCGCTATATCAGTGGTTATCTCGAAACGTTGCCGCCTCCGGGACAGCAGAAGCTGGTCGGTAGCGATGCCTCTCATGCCTGGTTTGCAGTCTATTCACCGGGCGAGGGCTGGTTTGAATTTGATCCGACCAATGACAACATGCCTGCCGAGCATCATATTACGACCGCTTGGGGGCGTGACTATGGCGATGTCTCGCCCTTGAAAGGGGTGTTCTTTGATGGCGGCAAGAGTCAGAAATTGACAGTGTCGGTCGATGTCAGCCGGATCCAAAATGCAGCGCCAGCGGCCGGGAGTTTTAGCGTCCGCTGATCCTGTATGGGTTGCTGAGACCTGTAGATTCCAGTGCTTGGATAAAGCCGCCGAGTGGAGCGCTGGGGTCCGCCTGCTTTGTCCCTGAAACGCGATAAACCGGGTATTAACCTAGTGTGCAAAGGATTGATTATGTGGCTACAGACAAGCTGTGATTTAACCTTTGATATAGAAGTACCGACCCCCTTTGTACTGATGCTCAGGCCCCGCAGCGGTGCGCTTCAATGGATCACTCGGGAGGAGTACCGGATCGTTCCCAGTGTGCCTATAACTGAATTTACCGATGATTATGGCAATCTGTGTCAGCGCCTGGTGGCACCGGCGGGTTTCTTTTCTGTGCACACCGCAGCAGAGGTGCAAACCGCAGATTTTGTCGATCGGGCGCCGGGCGCGCCCTATGTCGAGGTCCAGAATCTGCCGGATCAAGTGCTCAGTTATCTGCTGCCGAGCCGTTACTGTGAATCCGACCATTTCGGTCAGATGGCCACAGAGATAACCGCAGGACGGTTGCCGGGCTATGATCAGGTCGCGGCGATAGAAACCTGGCTGCGTAACAATATTCGCTATGAACCGGGCAGCAGCAGTGTGCCGCTGTCCGCGCAGGAGGTGAACCAGCGCCCCTCGGGTATCTGCCGGGATCTGGCCCACCTGGGGATAGCGCTGTGCCGCAGTCTGTGCATCCCGGCACGGATGGTGGTGGGTTACCTGCATGGCCTTGAGCCGATGGATCTGCACGCCTGGTTTGAGGCCTATGTCGGCGGCCGCTGGTATACCTTCGATGCCACCCAGGCGGTACTTAAGGGTGGCTATGTCACCATCGGCTATGGCCGTGATGCCGCCGACGTGGCTATCTATAATCAGTACGGCCCCGGGATCTCCCCGATCGAGCAGCGGGTAACTGTGACCTG
>CAXBEA010000109.1:0-12495 GCA_963974645.1 uncultured Neptunomonas sp.
CAGGCTTTTTGTATTTAAATATCAGTGTGTTACGTTTACGGATGGAAACTAGCTAACGTCTGCATAACCAGCTCCTTTAGGTCTGGATTCCCGATCAGGCTGTCGGCGGCTGTTTCAGCGCACGACGCAACACCTTGCCGACATTGCTCTTAGGCAGGTCTTTGCAAAATTCGATCTGCCGGGGGATTTTATAGGCGGTCAGGCGCTCACGGCAGTAGGCCTGAATCATCTCCAGGGTTAAGTCATCGGACTCACTGACCACAAAGAGTTTCACCGCTTCACCGCTGCGCTCGTCCGGCACTCCAATGGCCGCACACTCACGCACTTCGGCCATCGTCGTGACCACATCTTCGATCTCATTGGGATACACATTAAAACCAGAGACGATGATCATGTCCTTCTTACGGTCGACGATACGGACAAACTTGTCCTCTTGAATGATCGCCATATCGCCGGTACGAAACCAGCCGTCAACGGTCATCACCAGGGAAGTCTCTTCCACCTGCTGCCAATAGCCCTTCATCACCTGAGGTCCACGCACATAAAGCTCACCTGGCTGCCCGGCAGGCAACGACTTCTCTGCGTCGTCGAGCACCTTCAGTTCGGTCAACGGTAGGGCCTGGCCGATCGTACCCAGCTGCACCCGCCCGGGCTGATTAAAAGTCACCCCGGGCGATGTTTCGGTCAGCCCGTAACCTTCGATAATCTGACAACCGGTGATCTGTTCCCAGCGGTTGGCCGCATCCGTGGTCAGCGCCATACCACCGGAGGCGGTGAATTTTAGCGCGCTGAAATCCAGCTGGGCAAACTCTTTGTTGTTCACCAGGGCGACAAACAGGGTATTAAGACCCGCAAAGCCGGTGAATTTCCACTTTCTAAGCTCTTTGATAAAACCGGGGATATCACGCGGGTTGGGAATCAGCACACTGTGATTGCCGCTGCCCAGCAGCAGCATGCAGTGCATGGTAAACGCGTAGATATGATAGAGCGGCAACGGACCTATAAAGGTCTCTTTCGATTCACCGATAAACTCACCGAAATGTTTAGCCAACTGCAGGTAGTTAGCAACCAGATTACCGTGGCTAAGCATCGCCCCCTTGGCTACCCCGGTGGTCCCTCCCGTGTACTGCAACACCGCGACCGCATCGGGCCCTGGTGTGACTTCCTGGTGCTGATGGCGGCTGCCCAGCCTCAGTGCCCGTGGCAAGGAAACCGCACCAGAGAGCGTATACACAGGCACCATTTTCTTCACATGCTTCACCACTGCATTCAGCAACCAGCGCTTAATCGGACTGTGCAGATCAGCGACCTCGGTGGTGATCACATGTTTGATCTGGGTTGATCCAAGAATCTTTTCGGCACGATCACCACAACCGGCGTACACCACCAACGCCTTGGCACCGGAATCTTGGAACTGGTGCTGCATCTCGTTAGCGGTGTAGAGGGGGTTGGTGTTGACCACGACCAGTCCAGCGCGAATTGCGCCGAAAACGACCACTGGATACTGAATCAAATTGGGCAGTTGTATCGCGATCCGATCGCCCGCCTTGAGACCCAGCACCTGTTGCAGATAGGCAGCAAAATCAGCCGAGAGCCGATCCAGTTCACGGTAACTCAGGGTACATCCAAGACTGGTAAACGCAGGTAGATCGCTATAGCGCTGGAACGCCAACTTCATCACGTCGTTGATCGAATTGACGGCATCGGGGTTGATAGAAGCCAGAAACGGGGATTGCTTGGAGATATCGGTTAAAACTGCAGCTGCACTCTCACTCATCGCGCGAACCTGATATGTTTATTATTGTTAGTCGAGCTTATTCTTATTGTGGACGAGCCGATAGCCACCTGGGCAATCATCGGCTCTGATAGGTCTCTATCGATACTAACCTAGCTTAACGGGAATAATGCTGTCAGCCGGGTCGCCAGCATCATATCGCCGCCGACCTTGAGCTTTCCGGCCATAAACGCCTGCATCCCTTCGGTTTCACCGCTGAGAATTTCGGCGAAGGTTTCATCATCCATTGTCAGGGTCGCATTGGGCTCATCATGCTCGCCGGCGCTCAGCGAGCAACTGCCGTTCTCAATGGCCAGATAGTAGTAATCATCACCCTCTAGCTGGTATTGGAAGACCACATCGAGATCGCCCGCTGCCGAGGCGTCAAAGCGGCTAACCATGGCATCGAGTTGCTGTTGATGGGACATAGAATTCTCCTTGCTGTTCTAATTTAATAAATACCGCCATCGAAAAGCGGCATTCAGGATTAATATCAAAGACTAAAGACGGGCCAGAACTCAGAAAGCAAAGTCTTCGGCAGCCAGCGCCATCAAACTATCGGCACCCGACGTCATGGTAACGGCTAGAGAGCGGGTACGTGGCAATATCCGCGCAAAGTAGAAGTTAGCCGTATGCAGCTTCGCCTCATAAAAGGCTTTTTCATCCGAGCCCCGCTCCAGTTGTTGTTGTGCCACCAGCGCGCTGCAGGCCCAGAAATAAGCCAGGACCGCATACCCCGAGTACATTAGGTAATCAACCGATGCTGCACCCACCTCATCCTGGTTCTTCATCGCCGACATACCAATCTTCATTGTCAGCTCGCCCCACTCCTTATTGATCGCTGCCAACGGTGTGATATAGGCCGTCATCTGCGGATTGTCTTGCTGCGCCTGGCAGAAGCGGTGAACGATCTTGGTGAAGTTTTTCAGCAACTCGCCCTGGGTCATCAGCACCTTGCGTCCGAGCAGGTCCAACGCCTGAATCCCGGTGGTTCCCTCATACAGCATCGAGATGCGCGAATCGCGTACGTTCTGCTCCATCCCCCACTCGCTGATATACCCATGACCGCCAAAACACTGCAGCCCCAGGTTGGCGGATTCAAAACCGGTTTCGGTCATAAACGCCTTAGCGATCGGGGTCAGGAATGACAGCAGCGCATCGGCCTGCTTACGCTCCTCTTTGGTCTCCGCCAGGGTGACCCTGTCGACCTGCTGTGCGGCAAAATAAACCAGGGCACGGCCGCCTTCGGCGAAGGCTTTCTGGGTCAACAGCATCCGTCGGACATCGGGATGGACAATGATCGGATCGGCCGCCTTATCGGGCGCCTTGACGCCGCTCAGCGAACGCATCTGCAAACGCTCACGGGAATACTCAAGCGAGCCCTGGAAACCTAGCTGGGCATGCACCAGGCCCTGAATAGCAGTACCGATTCGGGCCGTGTTCATAAAGGTGAACATACAGTTCAGGCCTTTATTCTCAGCACCGATCAGATAGCCCTTGGCAGCATCGAAGTTCATCACACAGGTCGAGTTACCGTGGATACCCATCTTGTGTTCGATCGATCCGCAGGACACGCCATTGCGCTCACCCAGCGAACCGTCTGGACTAACCGAGAACTTGGGCACCACAAACAGCGAAATCCCCTTGGTCCCCTCGGGGGCACCGGCGATACGTGCCAGAACGATGTGGACAATGTTCTCGGCCATATCGTGCTCACCAGCCGAGATAAAAATCTTGGTCCCGCTGATGGCGTAGCTACCATCCGCGTTGGGCTCAGCCTTGGTCCGCAACATGCCCAGATCGGTGCCGCAATGCGCTTCGGTCAGACACATAGTGCCTGTCCAGCTGCCGTCAATTAACTTGGTTAGGTAGGTCTGCTGTTGCTCCTCGGTACCATGGGCATGGAGGGTATTCATCGCCCCGTGGCTGAGTCCAGGGTACATACTCCAGGCCCAGTTGGCAGAGCCCACCAGCTCATTGATCACTATACCCAGCGACTCGGGCAATCCCTGACCGCCGAGCTCGGTATCATGCGCCAGCGATGGCCAGCCGCCCTCAACAAAACGCTGGTAGGCCTGCTTGAATCCATCAGGGGTGGTCACTACGCCGTCCTTCCACTGACAGCCCTGCTGGTCACCGATGCGATTCAACGGTGCCAGTTCCTGCTCGGCAAACTTGGCCCCCTCGACCAGAATCGCATCAACCATGTCGGGAGATGCGTCCTCACAGCCAGGCAGGTTGGCGTAATGCTGCTCAAAATCGAGCAACTCATTCAACACGAAACGGATATCACGCAGGGGGGCTATATATTCAGGCATAGGGTTCTCCGAAAAATGCTGTCCAGTCAGGTCTTTAATTCACGCCATCCAAGGCCGTGATCCAATAGACCTAGAATCCGTTATGCGAGACTTTATCTCAATATCAAAACCAGCCCGATTAAGTAACATTTTCAGCCACTGGCAAATAAACGTTCTGCCTATTCAGCACCGTAACAAGCTTAATCATAAGAAAAGTGCAAAAAAGCCAATTCAAACCTAACCCAACTATAGGAACAAAAACAACCACAAACAAAAACGCCACGGCTACTTAGCCGTGGCGTTGAATGCTCCGCTAGCGACGCTGCTACTCAGAAAAAAGCAGCCCACCCTACTGCAAATACCGGATTAGAGCCGCTCGATAACCGTCGCGACGCCCTGCCCCATACCGATACACATCGTCGCTAGACCCAGAGATCCCTGACGCTGCTCCATCACGTTAAGCAGCGTGGTGATGATCCGAGTGCCCGAACATCCCAGCGGATGCCCTAAAGCGATAGCACCGCCATGCAGGTTAACCTTCTCCTCCATCTGCTCAAGCAACTTGAGATCCCTGAGCACCGGCAACGCTTGCGCGGCAAAGGCTTCGTTTATCTCGACAAAATCTAGATCTGCGACCGTCAGCCCCGCCCGCTTTAGCGCTATCTTGGTCGCCGGCACCGGGCCATAACCCATGATCGCCGGATCACAACCCGCCACCCCCATGGAGCGAATCCGCGCCCGTGGGGTGATACCTAACGCCCGCGCCCGAGCACCCGACATCAGCAATACCGCTGAGGCTCCGTCAGAGAGTGCCGATGAGGTGCCTGCTGTCACCGTACCGCCTTTAGGATCAAAGACCGGCCGCAGCCCCGCCAGCGATTCAAGTGAGGTCTCTGGACGTATTACTTCGTCGATCTCAATCAGCGTTTTGAAACCCTTATCGTTATGCCCTTCAACCGCGACCAATTCATTGGCGAAGCCACCCGCCAGCGTTGCCGCATGGGCTTTCTGGTGCGAGCGCAGTGCAAACGCATCCTGCTGCTCACGAGAGATGCCGTGCAGCTTGGACAGCATTTCGGCAGTCAGCCCCATCATCATCGAGGCCTTGGCGGCATGCTTGCTCAGCGACGGGGTGATATCGACCCCGTGGGTCATGGCGACATGGCCCATATGCTCGACGCCACCGACCATAAACAGATCGCCATTGCCGCTCAGTATCGCCTGAGCCGCCGTATGCAGCGCCGACATGGAGGAACCGCAAAGACGGTTAACGGTCTGCGCCGGCACGGTATTAGGCAGCCGACTCAGCAACCCTACCGCTCGGGCAACGTTAAAACCCTGCTCTTTGGTTTGGTTAACACAGCCCCAGATCAGATCTTCAACCTCGGCAGGATTGACCGCCCTGTTGCGATCCAGCAGCGCATCGACCAGTACAGCCGACAGTTCATCGGCACGGACATGCCGGAAGCCGCCATTTTTAGTTCGCCCCATCGGGGTACGTACGGCATCCACAATCACCGCATCGGTATCTTGATAACTCATCTCTGTATCCCCCGGTTAAGCGTAGAAGCGCTGGTTAGCAGCAGCCATGGCACGTAGTTTTTCAGTCGGCTTGTACAGATTACCCAGCTCGGCAAACTGATCAGCCAGCTGGCAAAACGCCTCCAGCCCCAGCGTATCGATGTAACGCAACGCACCGCCGCGAAACGGCGGAAAACCGATACCGTACACCAGTCCCATATCCGCCTCGGCAGCTGAGTCGACGATGCCATCTTCCAGACAGCGCACTGTCTCCAGGCAGAGAGGTACCATCATCACCGCAACAACCTGTTCGTCGCTCAACTCGCGCTTAGCGACGACAACCGAATCCAACAATGCTTGTATCTCAGGCGCAGGCTGTTTAGTCGGCTTGCCTTTCTTGTCAGCTACATAGTTGTAGAAACCCTGACCCGTCTTCTGACCCAGACGCCCCTGCTCAACCAGCAGCTCGATCGCGCTCTTGCGCTCACTGGCCATCCGATCGGGGAAGCCTTCAGCCATCACTTTGTCGGCATGTACCGCAGTATCCAGCCCAACCACATCGAGCAGATAACCCGGCCCCATCGGCCAGCCGAAACGCTCCATCAGCTTGTCGATCCGTGCCAACTCAACACCCGCTTCGAGCAACTTGGAAAAACCACCGAAGTAGGGAAACAGAATCCGGTTAACTAAAAATCCGGGGCAGTCATTAACCACGATCGGTGTTTTACCCATCGCCAGGGCATAAGCGACGGTCGTGGCGATCGCCTGCCCGCTGCTCTTAGCACCCCGAATTACTTCAACCAGCGGCATCCGGTGGACCGGATTAAAAAAGTGCATGCCGCAGAAATTCTCGGGTCGCTGCAGCGACTCAGCCAGACGGGTGATAGAAATAGTCGAGGTGTTGGAGGTCAGAATCGTCTGTTCAGGGACGTGGCGCTCCACTTCGGCCAGTACTGCACCCTTGACTTTGGGGTTCTCAACCACCGCTTCGACCACCAGATCGACCGAGCCAAAATCGCCGTAGCTCAGCGCAGGACGGATTCGCGTCAGCGCAGACGCCATCTTGGCAGCATCCATCCGCCCCCGACCTAGCTCACCGGTGAGCAAGCGACAGGCCTCGTTCAAGCCACTCTGAATCCCTGCTTCGTTTATATCTTTCATCAGAATCGGGGTACCTTTAACCGCCGACTGATAGGCGATTCCGCCACCCATGATACCAGCGCCCAGCACCGCGGCCTGTTTAACCGGCTGCGCCTGCTTGGCATATTTTGCGGCCACCTTCTTTATCTGCTGATCATTCAGAAACAGCCCGACCAGATTGGCGCAGACATCGGTCTTTGCCACTTTAACAAACGCATTGGCTTCCACTTCCAGTGCCTTGTCGCGTGACATCCCGGCATGCTTTTGCATCACTTTGACCGCAGCTACAGGGGCTGGGTAGTGGGGGCCGGCCTTGCCAGCAATAAAGCCCTTAGCCGTTTCAAAGGCCATCATCGCATCCAGCTGACCCAGCTTAAGCGGGCTCTGCTTCTCGACTCGGCGTGCGTGATAATCAAGTTTGCCAGCGCGGCATTGCGCCAGCAGATCAAGACCCGCCTCACGCACCCGGTCCACTGCCACGACCACATCGACGGCACCTTCAAACAGCGCCTTATCCGCCCGCTTTTCAGATCCGCTACAGATCCATTCGATCGCATTATCTGCGCCGATCAGACGCGGCAGACGCACACTGCCACCCCAACCGGGGAAAATCCCCAACTTAACCTCAGGCAGACCAACCTTGGCGCTTTCCGCCATCACTCGATAATCAGCCGTCAGACAGAGCTCAAAACCACCGCCTAAGGCCATGCCATTGATCGCCACCACGGTCGGGCAGGGCAGATCTTCAAGCACATTAAAAAGAGCATTGATCGCCATGTTCATTTCGACGATCTCAGCGTCGGTTTTGCTGAACACACGGTTAAACATGGTGATATCGGCACCGACGATAAAGGTATCTTTAGCACTGCTGATCAGCACACCGGCCAACGACGCCTGCGCAGCCAGCGCTTCAACGGCAGCCTTCAAATCATCAAGAGTCAGCCGATCAAACTTGTTGATCGGGCTGCCCTGTTGGTCAAAACGCAGCTCAAAGAGATTATCTTCCAGCGCGATGACCTGTATTGATTGTCCTTGGTAGACCATTATTTCACCCATTTCCGGTTGTCCGAATCGATCGGAGAGGACGGTTATTATTGTTGCGAGTATCAGAAGTCTTAACTTGAGCGAAACATTGTGCCTGTAGATGACAGGCTCAAACAATGTCAATAGCGTCCCATATCACTAACAAAAACGCCCGATCAACTTTAGCAGAAACAGGCTCAGCCGGTGATGTATAGAGGCTTAATAACTGTAGCAGCGAATATTAAAAAGTACCTAAATAGAAACAGATTAAGTGATCCATGAAATACCAACCCGCCTGTTAGAGCACACTGCGCCGGTATACACCTGGGGTCATCCCGGTCCATTTTTTAAACGAGCGGAAAAACGCGCTGGTCTCATCAAACCCCATCAGCAGCGCCACATCGGTATTGCTCAACTCTGGGCAGTTAAGGTAGTTGGTCGCCGCTTCTCGGCGACACTCATCCTTAATCTTCTGGTACGACGTGGCTTCTGCCAGCAACCGGCGCCTCAGGGTGGTCACCGACATATGCAGCGATTCAGCGGCTTGCTCGGCACTCGGCAGCGCGCGGCTAAAATCCCGGCCGATCAACGAGCGTACCTTAGCCCGCAGGCTGTTATCGCTATCGACCATCACCAGCAGCTGATAGGGCGCGGTTTTGAGAAAGCCCTGCAATGTCTGCTCGGTCTGTACCAGCGGCAACTCCATCTGGGCGATGTCATAGCGCAACTGATTGCAAGATTGGTTAAATTTGATCGGCGCCTGGAACAGCACCTCATAATCACGGGCGTCATCGGGGCGGGGGAAACTGAAGTGAACCGCTGACAATTTCACCCGCCGCCCAACCAGCCAACTCTGAAAATGGTGCCACGCCGAGAGCGCAGTGCGGATCGAGGTGGTGCTGTAGCTGTCGAGTATCTGCTCGAACTCCTGCTCCGAGACGATCGACAACGGCGACAGCGTAACGGTCGCCTGGCGACCTCGGAACTCGATCGTCGGCTTGGTGCGCGCCCCTCGGCAGAGATCATAAAACTCACTGCAGCGTTGCAGCGCATCCCCCAACTTGACGCAATGGATGCAGCACAAGCACATCATCCTGAAAGTACCGTTGGGCACCTTACCGCCGCTGGGCATGCCGTAGGATTCATCGCGCATCAGCCACATCGCCTTCTGATACAGCTTGCCGTACTTAACCGCCGACAACTCGGGTTGCTGTAACTCCTGCGGGCTGATTTCGGCGATCTCCAGCAACTCTGCCAGGGCGTCAGGATTAGCCTCCAGCGACTTAAGCAGCGAGCGCACATACGCAGCGGGGACAGTAACTTCGCTCAACGATCTCTCTCCTTTACAAACCTGTAACAACTAACAATTTCGACCATCACACCTCTTACACCCATAAAGGTCAAGCCCATAGACACAGCAGCATCCAAAAATGGCTGACAGATCCACCCGAAGCCACACCAAAGCCGCACTCGATAGTGACTCGCCCAACGCCCCAGCAACAGCTAAATAACAGCTCAACAGCGCGTCGCTCGGATCTGCTACAATCATCTGCCCTGCCCCCAAATGCCGAAACCCTTATGACCCAAGCCCTGATCATCTCCGCCGCAAAAACAGTCGATCAGCTAGGCTCAATGCAGCATTGTCTCGACCTGGAACAACGCATCGAAGCCCTAGGCCGGAAAATCCTCCAGTTACATATCGACCCACTCAGCACCGACTGGCACAGCCCCGAAGCACCGCTGCATTTTCGCAGCGGCTGCGCACCGATCGAAGCCTTGGCGCACGCCAAGCAGCTGATCGAGCAGGGCCAAGAGGCGGTTTTGATCTGCGGCGAAGACAACATCAGAACCGGCTACAGCCGCCACCAGCGACTCGAGCAGATGGAGGTCTATGGCGCCGATCAACCACTGACGCAGGCGTATACCGATCTGGCACAGCATTTCCTGCAACAACACCAGATCGATGAACCCAAGTTCCGCGAGATCGCGCACGCCCTGTTCGATAACTACAGCCTCAGCTACCGCAACGCGTTGAGTGACGACTATTCCCCTGAACTGTTGCCCGATGCCCGCTGGCACCAGCCGATCACCTCGCTGTTCCGCGGCGTCGATTGCGCCAACCCGCTGATCGATTTTCAAGGCCGGCTGCTGATTGTTAGCGATAGCCTGGCACAGCAACTCGACTGCCCGACCGAGCAGATGCTGAAGATCAAAGCGGTCGCGCTAAGCCGGCTGGAGCAAGATGGTCCCGCGCATATCGAAACCATCGCTCGCTACGACCACCTTCGCGACGCCTATCAAGAGTGCTGCAACCAAGCCGGGATCGACTTTGCCGCCGTGTTTAAACAGGGCGATGCGCTATTGGAGGCCTATACCTGCTACCCGGTCGTGCCGATGGCCTTCCTGATCGCCTCGGGGTTGGTCGAATTATTGGAGCAGATACCCGAGTTCTTAACCCAACACAGCATCACCGTCACCGGCGGCATGAATCTGGCCAAGGCCGCTTGGAACAACCCCGCACTCAACGCCCTGATCAGCATGCATCACTGTCTACTAAGCGGTGAGGAGCAGTACGGCATGGTCCACGGCAACGGTGGACTCGGCTATCGGCAAGGCGTGGCGCTGCTGGCTAAAGTGGGCTCTTAGCCCGGCAGGCTAGCTCGGCTTAGCTATTCCCCCCCAATCAGCCCTGTGTCAGCACCAGATTACTCTTGGGCCTGCAGCTGCAGGCCAGAACATAACCTGCAGCCTTGTCCGCATCGCTTAGCCCTGAGTCTTGCAGCACCTCGACTTCACCGCTTTCGAGCTTGACCCTGCAGCTGCCACAAAAACCACCCCGACAGGAGAAAGGAATTGCGATTCCTGCCTGCTCGGCCTGTTCCAGCAGGGTATGCTGGGTATTTCCGTCGACCAGACTGTCCCAGGAATCAAACAGAATACTGACCTTTTTCGGCGTAGCTGCCACCGAACCCAGGCCTTCGCGGGCACCAAAACTTTCTTCAAAATACTGTGATTCAGGCAGACCAAGCGCCAGCAACAAGGTTTTGGCACGCTCCCTAAACGGCTGAGGACCACAGACATAGACCTGCCGCTGCGGTAGCGCTGGCAGGGTCTCCAACATCGACCGGTCCAGCCGTCCGCGGAAGCCACGCAGATCACCCGGATTGGCTTGGGTCAGGGTATAGATTACCTGACAACGCCCATGCAGCTTTGCCAGCAATTCAATCTCCTGACGCGCGATCAGGTCCGCTTCGCTGCGACCGCTATGGACAAACAAGATATCATTATCGCACTGTAAATCGCTCATCCAACGCAGCATCGACAGCATCGGGGTTATACCGCTGCCCGCTGACAGCAGCAATACCCGCTCCTGCGGAGCAGCAAAACAATGGAAATCACCTGCCGGTGCCCGCGCAGAGATCTGATCGCCCACCTTGAGCTGATCATTCAGCCAGTTGGAAACCCGTCCGTCCTTGACCCTTTTCACGGTAATCGTCAGCAGGTCCGGACGGCTGGGCGAGCTGGAAAGGGTATAATTACGGTGGACAGGCTCGCCCTCTATCTCCAGCTCAAGACAGATAAATTGGCCGGGTAAATAATCTGCGACGAGTGAATCCTGGAGCCGGAAACTGAAGCTTTTGACATCGGCCGTTTCGCTACGAACCGAGACACAGCGGAGCACGGCCAGCTCGCCTGCACGCCATCGATGCGCGGGGAGCACATCAGGAATACGTTTCGGCGCGTTATCAAGATAGACCTTGGCAGGCCGGCTTTGCAGCACCCCAACCTCATCATAAAGCGATATTTTGCCGCGGTTGAGCGCAATCAGATTTTGACCAAAATAGACCTGACCATCCTCGCCTTTGCGATAATGAGCCAGCGTCGCTAGGGGTTGCTGCTCGGCATCGACTTCAGCACTGTCGGGGTCGATGCTGGTAAGGATGCAGCGCGAGCAGGGTTTTGCCAGTTCAAAAATCACCTCGCCGATGCGAATCCGCTGCCAGCCATCTTCGGCAAAGGGCTCGCACCCCTTGAGCACCAGGTTGGGTCGAAACTGCTCCATCCCCACGGGATTAACCAGACGCTGATTCAAATCATCCAGTGATGCTTGGGAGATCAACAGCAGCGGGTAGCCATCGGCAAAGCTCAGTTCGCCCTCGGCCAGCCCAGGATGAGAGGCACGTTGACGATGGCTCTCCACGCCCAGATAGAGCAACTCCACTGGCTCATCCAGATAGCGGCTAAACCAGGCATCGGCCGCCGCACCGCAGCGCTGCCCTTCGAGGGTATCCTTCCAGATTTGTAGCGGCTTGTAGGCCGGATCAAAATCGCTGTAATGCAGATCTAAGGCGTCCATCTGCGGCGCCCTGAGATGCAACCCATCAACGATCAACGCACTATGGACCTGTAGCAATCGAGGATGGGTTCTTGCGCTCAAAAACTGCCCGTCGGGGCGAGTCACCACAAAGCGGCGATCAAACGCCAACCCCTGCTCCTCGACCAGCGCATGGTTAAGATGGATACCGGTGGTTGATTTGATCGGATAGACGCTTATCTGACTGACGCGGATCTCTGACATGGAGCGTTCCAGGCTGTGACTGAAAGTGAGAAGATGAGTATGGATGAACTCTTAGCAAAAACCGCCTCAGCCAGAGACCGAGACGGTTTTTAAAGGGATTAAACGCTGCAGATCAGAGTTCCTGTATTGATCAGAACTCCTGTACAGGTCAGAGTTCCTGT
>CAXBEA010000110.1:0-12427 GCA_963974645.1 uncultured Neptunomonas sp.
CGGGGTGCCACCACGGCATGATCCCGACCGCTAACCGGGTATTAGGCTAAAGGGTATTCGGCAAAATAGCTCTGGAAATGTAACGGAGCAACGCTTGGTACGTCTAGATTCCATTGCGGCTGACTAGCCGCCTCTCGTGATAACTCCTTTTCGTAAATAAGAGATCATTATGGAATACGCATTGCCCGCTATCGTTGCGATTATCGCCTTGGGTTCGGTCTGGCTCAGCGCTAATGCGCGCTCTGAAGGCGCCTTTTTTCGGGGCCAGTCCGCTGACGGACGGGCACCTGGGCTGCTGACGCTGACCTTTTCCCAGGTCACGACCTGGGTGTTTGCCCGTTCGCTGATGAATGCGGCGATCCTGGGGTTTTATTACGGTATCTGGGGAACGCTGGCGTATGCCGCGTACTATCTGTCGTTTCTAACCGGTGGGCGAATCATCGATAGCCTACGTTTTGAACAGGGTTATGGCAGTGTCCAGGCGTTTTTACACGACAGATTCGGGCGCTGGGGGACCGGCTGTTACAACCTGGTGGTTGCGATCCGTCTGATCAGTGAGGTGTTTGCGAATCTGCTGGTGATCGGTTTGTTATTTGGTGTAGCGGGTAGTCAGGCCTATACCCTGGCGATTGGCGGCTTTGCACTGGTCACCCTGTGCTACTCGATGCTGGGTGGCTTGCATGCTTCACTAAAGACCGACCTGTACCAGATGTGGATCTTCCTGGGGGTACTGTTGCTGCTACTGGGGTTGACCCTCTCCAGCGGTCAGTTTTCGTTTAGCGATCTGTTGTTTGTTCCTTTTGAGTTCGATAAACCCGGCCCTATACTGCTGCTGGTAGCCTTGCTGCAGGTCTGGAGCTATCCCATGCACGATCCGGTGATGATGGATCGCGGCTTTTTGGCCGACCGCGAGACGACCCGACGCAGCTTTCATCATGCTGCCTGGATCAGCAGCCTCTGTATCGTCGGTTTTGGTGCACTGGGGGTGTTGGCAGGTGCGCATGGCGGTAGTGGTGAGTCGATGAATGTGGTGCTGGTCAGGCTGCTGGGCGATCTGCCGATGCTGGTGTTTAACGTGGCGCTGGTTATTTCGGCGATGTCGACGTTAGACAGTACCCTGTCCAGCTCGGCGAAGCTGGTTGCTGTGGATATGGCGATATTGCGCGGTAGTGTGCGCAACGGCCGTACCGTGATGCTGCTGTTTGTTGTGTTGGGGCTGGGCTGTGTCTTTCTCGGCAATAAGGATCTTTTCAGCGCCGTGGCCGTTAGCGGTACCGCATCGATGTACTTGGCTCCGGTAATCTTCTTCTCGCTCTGGGGCAATCGTCGGGATATTCCTCTGTGGAGTTATCTGGCCAGCTTTGGTTTGGCGGTTGGCGGCGCCATGCTCTACTTTTTTGAATCCTCAGGCTACAGCGCGCTGTTGGGCGATAGCCATAAATACACCAAGTTATTATGGATCTCACTGACGGTATTAAGCGGCGGCTGTTTGGCATTCTGGATCGGCGGGCTGGGTAATAAACTGGGAAAGAAAACCCCTGGCAGCACTCCCCTCGCGCTTGAATCGGTGACGTGATGACAGTCACGGCGGTACAAGCTAAGGGGCCCAGTGCTGATCTTTGGTGGCTGCTATAGCAACCTGCAGGCGACTCAGGCGTTGCGGCAGCAGGCCGAACGCTTGGGTATCGCACCCGCGCAGGTCATCTGTAACGGTGACCTCGTTGCTTACTGCGGTGATCCGCAAGCCACCGTTGACCTGATCCGCGATTGGGGGATACCGGTGGTGCAGGGCAACTGCGAGCAATCACTGGCTGAAAATGCCGATGACTGTGGTTGCGGCTTTGATCAGGGCAGTGCCTGTAGTCTGCTGTCGGTCGCCTGGTATCGCTATGCCTGCCAGCATGTCGACGTTAACAGTCGAGCCTGGATGGCTGAGCTACCCGCATCGCTGAGTTTTCAATTATCAGGGCGAACGTTTCTGCTGGTTCATGGTGGACTCTCGTCAAATAATCGTTTTATCTTTGAATCCAGTCCTGTCACAGAATTTGAGTTTGAGCTGACACAGACCGATGCCGATGTGGTGATCGGTGGCCATTCTGGGTTGCCCTTTGGCCGGCAGCTGGGAAGCCGTTACTGGCTCAATAGCGGTGTTATCGGCATGCCCGCCAATGATGCCACTACCGATGGCTGGTACTTGGTTTTGCAGCCTTCGGCGGAGGGGGTTGAGTGTCGTTGGTACCGTTTGAATTATGCTGCAGATCAGGCATCCAGGCAGATGCGTGCAGCAGGCCTGCCTGGCGCCTACGCAGATGCGCTGCAATCGGGTCTATGGCCCAGTATGGATGTGTTACCAAAGAGGGAGCGTACCCAGCAAGGGTATAAGCTGGCATTGCCAAGTCTAATGATTTGAAGCTGTTTGCCCTGTGGCAAAACCGTTACACTGCCACTAGATTAAAACTTGGCAACAAACCCTCTTAATAAGAACTCCTCCTAACAAGAAGCTCTCCTATGATCAATTCTGAACACCCCTTTGCGGCCTATGTCCGAATTCTGGGCAAGGGTAAAAAAGGCTCCCGCTCGCTTACCCGGGAGGAAGCCGAGCAAGCAATGACGATGATTCTGGATCATCAGGTAACTCCTGAGCAACTGGGTGCCTTTTTGATGTTGTTACGGGTTAAGGAGGAGAGTCCGGAGGAGTTGAGTGGTTTTATTGCCGCCGTTAAAGCTACGATGTCGGTGCCCGCATCGCTTAATGCTGATCTGGATTGGTCCGCCTATGCGGGCAAGAAGCGCCAGTTACCCTGGTTTTTTCTCTCGGCACTGGTACTAGCCGGCGAAGGGGTGAGGGTCTGTATGCACGGCGCGCGCGGGCATACTCCAGGGCGTTTATATGTTGAAGATCTGTTAGGGAATTTCGGTCATAAAGGGTCGAAAAACTGGCTTGATGCGCAGCTGGACCTGAATGAAACGGGGTTTTGTTACCTACCGCTTGAGTTGATCAATGGCGAACTTGCCCGGATTATCAATCTGCGTCAGATACTGGGGTTGCGTTCACCGGTACATACCCTGAGTCGGTTGTTAAACCCGCTTGGTGCGCCCTATCGAATTGATGGTGTCTTTCATCCAGCATACGGCCCTATGCATCAGCAAACCGCGCTGTTATTGGGTCAGAATAACAGTGTCACGGTTCGCGGTGATGGCGGTGAGGCGGAGATTCGTCCCGATGCCGATTGCCCTTTACAGTGGGTTCAAGCGGGTGAGTATATCGATGAGCTCTGGCCCAGAGTGCTTGGCCAACGCCAGGTTCGCTCCGATAGCCTGGATCCCAGAGACCTGCTCCGGGTATGGCGGGGGCGGCTATCAGAGCCTTACGCTGACGCAGCAGTGACTGAAACCCTGGCTGTATGTCTGCGTCTGATGCAGCGCGCTTCCTCGGTTGAGGAGGCGCGGATGTTGGCGCAAACGCTATGGCAGCAGCGGGATAAAAATCGCTATTGATCAGCTATCGGGCCGGTTCAAGATACCGGTCTATCTGCTGGATTAAACGCTTATCATTGTATTGGGACGAAACCACAACATACAGATCCCAAGTACTTAAGTGGGTGCTGAGAATGTTGCTGGGATTGGTCTTCAGTGCTAGATCCATCGGCCGTTGGTAACCCAGCGCATAGTCGCCAACGCCATTGCGTAGCATCTCAAGGGCAGCTTGGTGATCCTTGGCGATGTGGATATCGACCGCCATCGATGGATCGATCAGTTTGTTGAAATAACCCCCGTAGCCGTAGCCCCGGATGACTATGACCCGCTGTTTGCGAAGCTGCTCAATTGTTGATACCGCAGTGCTGTCCTCAAGGCGGTAGAGGTTTAGTTGTAATTGATCGATAGGGTAGCGGCTGTAATCTGAACGCGCATTGAGCCTTGGATGAGCGATTACTAGTGCAAGGTCAGACTCGCCGAAAACTATATTTTCTAGCATCTGGGTGACGGGATAAAAGTTGCCCTGCCATTGGCAACCCAGTTTAGCCATCAGTCGTTGTAATTTATCGACCAGGATGCCCTCGGCTTGACCATCAGCGTTCTGAGTGCAGTAGGGAGCGAATTCGAAGAAAGCGATCCTGATTTTTGTTTCTACGCAAGCGAGGGGTGACTGCGCAGCTACGGGTGCGGCTATAAAGATCGCAATAAGCGATATGAGTCGGATAATGATGTTCATCACGATATTATAGAGAGCAGTGTCCTGTTCGCAATACGACCTACGTTAACAAGCGATTAATTAGAAATGACTAATTTGTATCTGCTGAATAGAGCCCTGACCTAGCTGCTTTGATGTTGTTGGCTGATAAGCGAACTATCATCAAATAGCTGCTATTTTAGTGTTAACAAGTATGAATAGGTCGCTCTACTCGTGAATGGATTCCCCGCCCCCTTTTTTTTCAAAAAATAGAGAACTCAATATGAAATCATTAGCTGGACTAACGCTTGGTTTAGCCTTGGCCTTGGCGCTGAGCGGTTGTACTGCCTCTATGGATAAGAGCATGTCTATGGATAAAAGCATGTCTATGGATAAGAGTATGCCAATAGCAAAGCCGTTGGCCGATACTAAGATTGCTCATGCGCATATGGGGCATGTGATGACAGCCTGGGGGGACACCCCTCAGGGGCAAGGGTTGCTACCTGTGGCTATTGCTGAGGCTAAAGTTGCTGCTCTACACGCCACCTTCGCTGCGAGCACATCGGATGATCTGTTATGGATGCAGCTTCATACTCGGCATGTATTGCACACTATCGACCCTTCGCTGGAGCCTAAGGGGCCGGGGTTGGATTATGGTGTAAGTAAAGCGGCCGCGGGTACCCTTAAGCATATCAACCTGGCAGCTAAGAGCGCGGGCGCTTCAGCCAATATCAAAGCGCATGCGCTGCATGTGGCTACCGCTGCTGAAAACACCCTTACCCGTGCGGAAGATATAGTGCTGCTGGCAAACCGGGTTCTCACCGCTAGCAGTGCTGACGAAGCCTATCCCTGGGTTCAGCAGATCAGTCAACTGGCTACAGCCTTGGTTGAGGGTGTCGATGCGAATGCTGATGGCGTCATTAGCTGGGAACGTGATGAGGGCGGTTTGAAAGCGGCCAGCAAACATATGGGGATTATGGCAAAAGGCGAGGGTATGAACTGATCTTCATCGATTAACCCCGTTACGTCTTCGTATCTTTATACCCTAGAGGGCTTATTTGGATTTTGTCCTGAAAATGGTGTCAGTCTGCTAGACTGGCGCCATTTTTTATCTAAAGGATCAGCCATTTGTCGTCATTTGATTTGATCGATACCCAGCCAGGATTTATTGTTATCACCAAGTCAGCGGGGGTCTCCTTTCACAGTCAGGAGGGAGAGCCTGGCTTGGTTCCCCAGGTTGAAGAGGCTTTGGGGTTGGCTAAGCTTTATCCCGTACATCGACTCGATAAGATGACCTCGGGGTTATTGCTACTGGCGCGTGATCCAGAGTCTGCCGAACGGATCAACCTTGAGTTTCGCCAACGCCGAGTTGAAAAATACTACTTGGCTCTGTCTGATCGTAAGCCCAGTAAGAAACAGGGGCTGGTGAGTGGAGATATGGAGAAGGGTCGACGGGGAAGCTGGAAGCTACTGAAAACGCAGCTCAATCCTGCGAGGACTCGTTTTTTTAGTTTTAGTGTAAAACCAGGCCTAAGGCTATTTGTACTCAAGCCAACAACAGGGCGTAGCCATCAGTTACGGGTGATGATGAAGAGTCTGGGCGCGCCGATCATTGGCGATAATCGATATTACCCAGGGGCGTCAGAAGTTGAAACGGATAGAGGTTATCTGCATGCCTATGCGCTGAGTTTCGAATTTTCGGGGCAGCGCTATTGCTACCAATCATTACCGACCCAAGGGGCTTTGTTTATGTCGGATCAGGTCAAACAGCAGCTAGCGACTATAGGTGCTCCAGCAGCTCTGCCCTGGCCTGTAGCTGAGTAAATCGTAAGGTTTAAGCCGCATCAGCAGGCTTCATCGAGGATAGTGAAGGATAAGAAGGTGGTGAAAAGCCCCAGAGTGACGATGAAGTGGGTGAGGGGGAATAACAGCATCAGCAAGCCTGCGGCGATCCATAAACCACGGACAATTTTTATTTTGGCGCGGTACTTAGGGGTTCTTAGTCTTGCTAGCGGGTGATTAGGGTTATCTGCAGAAGTGGGCCTATGCAAACTTAGGCTCAGTAAAATAAGTGCTAGTCTGAGACCTGTAAACATAGAGATCACCTGCAGTTGCTGGAGGGGGTTCAACCCGGTAACAGCAAATATAGTTGATTTGCAGAAATCTGACCGGAATCTAAGTCCCCCGCCACCAGGGAAAGTGCTTGGTGTTGTGCTGGCTTAGCGAGCGCCTTTGCCAAACAGCACCACCTCCATCGTCCCGATCACTATCATGGTGTCGAGTAAAAAACTGAAGTTTTTAATGTAGTACAGGTCGTATTGCAGTTTTTCCATTGCGTCCTCTTCAGAACCTCCGTAGGAGTAACAGATCTGAGCCCAGCCTGTCAGCCCAGGCTTCACCATATGTCGATCGCCGTAGTAGGGGATCTGTTGAGTCAGGGTGTTAACAAACTCGGTCCGTTCGGGTCGGGGACCTATAAAACTCATATCACCCTTGAGTACATTTAGCAGTTGTGGGAGCTCGTCGATGCGATATTTGCGGATGAAAGCGCCGACCACCGTCACCCGATCATCATTCTTTTTGGCCCAGACAGCACCGTTGGCTTCAGCGTCGACTCTCATACTGCGAAATTTGAAAATTTTAAAGGGCACGTTGCATAGGCCGACGCGCTCTTGGCTGTAAAACAACGGGGCTCTGGGGCCACCTTCGAGCATGATCAGCAGACTGGTGATAAACATAATTGGCAGCGTGGCTATCAACATGGCGATACTGATAGAGACATCAAAGATACGTTTGAGCGCGCGTACCAGAATGTCATTGGTTTTATAACCGCTGGAGTAGATGATCCAGCTTGGATTGAGCAGGTTGAGCGGGATTTTGCCGCACTCTTTCTCGATAAAGGTCGCGATGTCGGTGATATAGATCCCTGCGACACGGCAACGATAGAGCTCATCCATCGGTAAGGCGCCACGGCGATTATCGGCGGCTACGACAAATTCGTCGATACGGTGCTGCTGAGCGTATTGAAGCAGGTCGCTAATCTCGATGTGTTTCCGCTTATGGACGGTGATCGCGGTTTCAGCATCGGATAAGGGTACGTAGCCCAGCAGTTTGAAACCGCGCTGATCGTTGCCGCGGCGCAATCGCTCCTCGATGATTTTGGCTTTCTCTCCTGCACCGAGAATTAATACTCTACGTTTGATCAGGGTGGAGTTAGTTACTTTTGAAAAGCTGTAACGAATTATCCCTACCATCAAAAAGGAGAGGGTCAAGGCGATGATGATCGCTTTAGGGTGGATCTTGAGGTAGGGGATAAAGTAGAAGATCACCGCTTGAATGGCCGAGGCGAGGATAAAACTGATGACGATTCTAGCTAGCAGCTCCTTAGGCTCACTGCGCTGGCGGGCGTGGTATAACCCCATTGCGGCCATGGACAGAGACAGGATTAGTACAAAGGTGATCGATTCAAAGGAGGTTAGGTGGTGTATGAAACTGCCGTAGGCGGAGTAGGAGCGGCTAACCCCATAATAAAGGCATACAAACATAGCCATCGATTCGAGCAGGGCTAAGACTATATAGGTATGGCGAACCGAGGGTTTTCGAAGCCGTGCGATAGTTGTTATGTTTTCCATTCCTGATGGCATTAAACAGGGCCTTCCTCAGCGTGTTAAGACTAGTGTAGTGCGAATTGAGATCACTGTTAGAGCAGGAAATTAATTTTGTCAACGTGTATAAGATACTGACAATCTTCGAATCTATAAGAAACCGGATAATGCCTGAGTGCTTGGTTCTTGGCTAGGTTAGCGAATTGATTATTGATCTGTATGGGTGGCCTGCTTGGCTGTAGCTCGGATTGGAGAACAGGCTATCGTGGTTTTGGGCTCTCACAGGGTGAATAAAATTCAGTTTCTCAGGGTAGCTGTTGCTGTTCGTTGATCGCCTCTAGTATCCATCCTCTAAACAGTGAGGCGCTTGCGCTCATGGGTTGGTCTACCGGGCTTACCAGATAAAAGGCGCTGTCGGTATCGAGTGTCAGATCAAAAGGGATCACCAGGTCGCCACGTTTTAACTCTTTGGCTACTAGGTGCCGATCTGCCAGGGCGATCCCCAGCCCTTCTATGGCAGCGCCGGTTGCCAGCGAGGTACTTGAAAACCGTAGATCCTTGGCAAAACCCGTACTATCAATCCCCGCGGCGCGTAACCAGGCTCGCCACTCGTCCATCCGGGTGCTGACCTGGATCAGAGTGTGGTGGCGAAGATCACCCGGGGTTTGGAGCGGATTTTTCCCGCGCAAGAGCCCAGGGCTGCAAACGGGTACGACCGACATTCCGAAAAGAAAGTCGACTACCATGTTTTCCCATTTTCCCCGTCCAAACCTTACCGCTAGATCTATATCGCTGTGGTTGAAATCGACGTTACCCATAACGGCGCTCAAGCGCAGTTCCACATCGGGATACTGCTCTTGAAAGCTGATAAGTCGTGGCATTAGCCAGCGGGTGAGAAATGCAGGCGCCACACTTAGGGTTACAGTACCGGTATTGGGGTTGTTGAGAAGTAGTCGAGTAGCCGCATCGATCTCGTCCAGGGCATGGCGTATAGGTGGCAGATATTTTTCCCCGCCCGGGGTTAACTCCACCCCGCGCTTGCCGCGTTGAAACAGTTTTTGATCCAGAAACTGTTCCAGAGATTTGATCTGATGGCTGACGGCGGAAGGGGTGACAAAGAGCTCGTCTGCCGCCGCATTGAAGCTGGCATGGCGAGCCGCAGCTTCAAAAGCGCGTAATGCATTTAAGGGGGGGAGGCGTCGCATGGCTGTTTTGTTACCAGTGAGTTTTTTTAACCAATGGGTTGAAAAAGCATCATTTGCGGGTTGGATTCGCTCAGCCTAACATGCGCGGCGTAACAGAGTCACAGGTAGAAAGAGTCGTTATGCGTTGTTCATCGTATTGCTGATTTGACTGCCACCGAGGTGACCTGCGACAAACCTTTATTCTTGTAGTTGATATTCTAGTTGATAAGGAATCTATGATGATTAATTCAGATCTGAAATTGAAGTTGAACCGTGATGGCGATATAGATCTTCTTCACTACCAGCGCATGGCTGAAAAGGCCCGTTCAGAAGCATTGCAAGGTCTATTGCTTGCTTTAGTGAGTAAGCTAAAAAAAGCGTTCACTAGCCTGAGCGTAAAAGTCCGTACTCTGAAAACAAGCTCTCTGCGACCCTCTCGCATATTGACTGGTTCAGTAGCACGGCATGTTCACTGAGGTTTGAGTCAGCCACAAGCTTTGTCATCGGGGGGCGCGACGTCCCCTGGCAAGTAACTTAGTCTCCTGTTTTCACCTGTTAGCCACTCTTATATATCCCTCTCTATTATCTCCGGTAGTCTCTAACACTGTTAAAGAATAGTGTTGGCTTGCGGTTCGCTCGTATAACTCGTAATACGGTCTACAATCCAGTATTTTCTGTCTATGCAGCTAAAGCCTCGCTCCGTCGGTGTCTTTCTTTCGTTTATTCAGGGTATCTCAGATGCATCAGACCATGGCTAATCATTTTTCCAGCGATGTAGGGGCGCTTATCCAGTCTCTTCCTGCAGATCTTCATCACCGTTTCAGTCTTAACCCGGGTATCCGTAACCAACATGGCCACGGCGAGGATCGCTTTGGAACGGTAGCGCCTGATGCGGTTTTTTATGCCAGTAACAATGACGAGGTAGCGTTGTTGCTCAATGCCTGCAATACGCTAAAAATCCCTGTAATTCCCTACGGCGCCGGCACTTCATGCGAAGGGCAGTTGATTGCGATTCAGGGAGGTGTCAGTCTCGATCTATCCGAGATGAATGCTATTGTTCAGATCGATGCAGATGATATGACTTGCCGAGTTCAAGCGGGTGTCACCCGTAAGCAGTTAAACCATGAGTTGCGTCATTTGGGGCTGTTTTTTCCGATAGATCCCGGTGCTGATGCCTCTATCGGTGGGATGGCGGCAACCCGTGCATCCGGCACCAATGCGGTTCGATACGGAACCATGCGAGAGAATGTGATAGGGCTCAGCGTGGTGACCCCTCAAGGTGAAATTATCACGACAGGCGGTAAGGCCAAGAAGAGTGCCGCGGGCTATGACCTCACCGGGTTGTATGTGGGCTCAGAGGGGACGCTGGGGGTGATGACCGAGATTCAACTCCGGCTTTATCCGATTCCCGAGGTGATTAAAGCAGCGGTCTGTAGCTTTAGTAGTGTCGAAAATGCAGTGAATAGCGTCATTCTGGCGATTCAGTGTGGTATCCCTGTGGCGCGGATTGAACTGCTCAATACGCTGCAGATGGAGGCCTGTATCCGTTATTCGAAGCTGCAGGGCTTTGAATCCAAACCTACCCTGTTTCTTGAATTTCACGGTAGCAGTGCCTACGTTCAAGAGCAGATCGATGCGTTGCAAGCGATTACGCAGGAGCAGGGAGGAAGCGATTATCGCTGGGCGGAAACTACCGAGGCGCGTACCGAGTTGTGGACAGCGAGGCACCAGGCCTATTTTGCAAGCCAGGCGCTAAGACCTGGTTTTGCAGCGATGGCGACCGATGTTTGTGTGCCTATCTCCAGGTTGGCCGAGAATATTCTCGCCGCAGAGCAGAAAGCGCAAGAGCTGGACCTATGCTCTCCTATCGTGGGACATGTCGGTGATGGCAACTACCATATGCTTATTCTTTTCGATAACGAGGATCCGCTACAGTCAGCGCGAGCCGAGGAGTTGTCCGGGTTCCTCGTTGATAACGCACTGCGATCTGGAGGTACCTGCACCGGAGAACATGGAATCGGATTCGGAAAAAAAGACTATTTGATTCAGGAGCGGGGTGCTGCCGTTTCGTTGATGAAAACGCTTAAAAAATCCATGGATCCCAATCTAATTATGAACCCGGGGAAGGTGTTTGATCTCTAGAATGGATCTCTGACAGCTCTGCTTACTATTAGGGTCCAGCGGCTGAGCTTGAACGATCAAGAAATCATACAGAGATAATTGGTCTAATATGATTAATCATCAAATGATCAGTTTTTGTTTGGGGTTTAGTTCTGGTTGTATTTGCTAGGGCTAAGCACTTGAAGATGGCGTTTATTTGTCTGGATATCCTCGGCAAACTAACAGTAAACTCAGGAGGGGTGCCTAATAGTATGAATTCCTAGGACTTAAATAAAAATAAGGCGATAAAGGATAAGACTGTATGAATAGACGTGAGTTGTTGAAGAGTGGATTGGTTGGTTTAGGTGGCGTTGCTGCTGCGGGTGCTTTTGCGGCCCCTGCAATTGCTAAAAGCCGTATCGAAGTTAACATGGTGTCAACCTGGCCGAGGGACTTTCCGGGATTGGGGACGGGTGCGCAACGTTTTGCCAAACGTGTTACTGATATGAGTGACGGCCGTATCCAGATCAATTATTTTGCCGCCGGTGAGCGGGTCAAGGCGTTCGATTCCTTCGACGAGGTAGCCTCTGGGAATGCCCAGATCTACCACGGCGCTGAGTATTACTGGAAGGGTAAACACCCAGGGTTTGCTTACTTTTGCACCGTTCCTTTTGGTCTTTCAGCTAACGAATTTAATGCCTGGATGCGCTTTCGTGGCGGCCAGCAGCTTTGGGATGAGTTGGCTGCGCCCTTTGGTATCAAGGGGCTGATGTGCGGCAATACGGGGGTGCAGATGGGGGGGTGGTTCCGTAAGGAGATCAACTCTGCCGATGATCTGAAAGGCTTGAAAATTCGTATGCCAGGCTTGGGCGGTGATGTCATGGCGAAGCTTGGCGCCTCGCCGGTCTCTCTGCCGGGCAGCCAAATATATGAAAACCTGGTGTCCGGTGCGATCGATGCTACCGAGTGGGTCGGGCCCTGGAATGATCAGGCGATGAAGTTCTACGAAGCGGCTAAATATTACTACTACCCAGGTATGCATGAGCCGGGTGCCATGCTGAGCATAGGCATTAATAAGAAGTGGTGGGATGGGTTATCTAAGGCTGACCAGTTGATTATTGAAGCGGCATCTTCGATGGAAAACGAAGTGATGATGTCCGAGTACAACGCTAAGAACGGTGCGGCGTTGGCTACTCTGGTTAATGATCAGGGGGTTAAATTACGTCGCTTCAATGACGATGTTTACGATGCCTTTGGTGAAGCCGCAGAGGAAGTTTTTGCCGAAGTTAGGCAGCATAGTGAACTGGCTGGCCGTATCCATCAGAGTTTTGCTGATGCAAGAGCCGAGATCGGTGCCTGGGCCAAAA
>CAXBEA010000111.1:0-12062 GCA_963974645.1 uncultured Neptunomonas sp.
CAACACACTCCTGCGCCCCGTTCCCGCCGATCGGGCAGTTATCACCCTTACGGCTGCAGTGATCGCAGAGGTTCACCGGCTGGCAGCCATTACAGTCGCCGCAGTCACCACTGCAGTGCTATAGCTCTGGCGTGGCGCGACGGGTGATTTCAGCGGCGTAAGCATCAAGCAACCGCTGGCCGTCGATGCTCTTGCCGAAGGATTCGGCATGTTGGGTGCGGCGCTCCCGTGGCAAAGGGGTCTTTCCTTTTGCCCTCTCCTGTTTTTTCACTATCCGGCTTATTCTTGAGTAGTACAATCCAAAATACTCCGCTAATTCTGCCAGTATCGGTATATACCCGCCACCTCGATAGGCATGGTAAATAGCAGCATCCCGTTCTTGGTATTTCTGCGCATAATGCTTAATCGGACACCAAACCTGCCCAAGCTCATATACAAACGGCAATCTGATCTCTGACCGCCTACAACGCAAAAGAGCAGCCGAAGCTGCTCTTTTTGAAACGCTTAGGCCGTGCGTTTAAAACTCGATCTCACCGGTGACTGGATCGGGAGTCGGCTCTTTAGCTGTCGGCTTGGGCATCATTTCGGCCCGAATCAGCGCCTCTATCTCCTCCGCTATCGCGGGGTTCTCACTCAGATACTGGGCAGAGTTGGCCTTACCCTGGCCGATTTTGCTGCCTTTATAGGCGTACCAAGCACCGGATTTATCAACCAACCCCTGCTTAACCCCCAGATCAATCAGCTCGCCCATCTTGTAGATGCCTTTGCCATACATGATCTGAAACTCGGCCTGTTTAAAAGGGGGGGCGCACTTGTTCTTGACCACTTTAACCCGGGTCTCGTTGCCAATCACCTCGTCCTTATCCTTAACCGCACCGGTGCGGCGAATATCCAGCCGCACGGAAGAGTAGAACTTCAGAGCGTTACCACCGGTCGTGGTCTCGGGTGAACCAAACATCACCCCGATCTTCATCCGGATCTGATTAATGAAGAGCAGCAAACAGTTCGCGTTTTTTACGTTCCCCGTTATTTTGCGCAGCGCTTGAGACATCAATCGAGCTTGCAGCCCCACGTGGGTATCGCCCATCTCCCCTTCGATCTCGGCACGTGGAACCAACGCTGCTACCGAATCTACGACAACCACATCGACGGTATTCGAACGCACAAGCATGTCGCATATCTCTAGCGCCTGTTCGCCGGTATCGGGCTGGGATACCAGCAGATCATCGATATTCACCCCAAGCTTCTCCGCGTAGACGGGATCCAGGGCGTGCTCAGCATCAATGAAGGCACAGGTCTTACCCTGCTTCTGCGCTTCGGCGATCACCTGCAGGGTCAGGGTTGTTTTACCGGAGGACTCTGGTCCGTAGATTTCACAGATCCGTCCGTAGGGCAGACCGCCTATCCCCAGGGCAATATCCAACCCCAACGATCCGGTAGACACCGCCGGCATCGCTTCGCGTGGCTTATCGCCCATACGCATAACTGCGCCTTTGCCAAACTGACGCTCGATTTGCGAGAGTGCGGCTGACAGCGCCTTCTTTTTGTTGTCATCCATTGCGGTACCCTTGTGCTGAGAATGGCTAATTTTGGTTTATAAGATCAAGCGTCTGGTACGAATCCTGAGCCTAGCCCTGTTAAAAACAACTGTATATTCAAACAGTATTATTTCACAACTTTTTTTAAACGCAACCCCATCCCCAAAGTTATATCGCAATCAGCGCCAGCAGCCCCGCGATCGCCTCTGCAACAGCCTGGTCCCTAACCGATTGACGATCACCGTCAAAACTAAAACAATTGCTTGCGCAAACCCCGTCACGGCGTGCCCAGGCAATCCAAACGGTGCCAACGGGCTTCTCCCTGGTGCCGCCGCCCGGCCCCGCGATACCACTGACAGACACGCTCAGTTGAGCACTGCTGTTAGCCAAGGCTCCTGCCGCCATCGCCTCAACACAGCCTTGACTGACCGCCCCCTGTGCTTCAAGCAGCGAAGCGTTCACCCCCAGCGCCCGTTGCTTCATGGCATTGGAGTAGGTAACAAATCCCCCCTCAAACCAGGCAGAGCTACCCGTCAACTCGGTCAAAGACCACGCCACCCCGCCACCGGTGCAGGATTCTGCAGTGACCAGGGTCCAGTTACGCTGTACCAGTGCTGCCGCTAACTGTTCTATTTGAGATTTCATACTGTTGGATATTCCTCTGCCGCATTTGCCCTATCGCCTGAGAAATATGGCACAAGATGGCGTAGAATAACCAGCTTTGTCGAGTTTGGCTTGGCATTGAATCAGCATTCGCGCACCTCTCAACCTAGTAGATGATATTGATCCAGCATGAGTAAAACCTTAGCCAAAAAAAGCACCCATACCCCTATGATGACCCAGTATTTTGGGATCAAATCTGAGCACCCCAACGATCTGGTGTTCTACCGTATGGGCGATTTTTACGAGCTGTTTTATGACGACGCCCGCCAGGCCTCACAACTGCTTGATATCTCGCTTACAAGCCGCGGACACTCTGGTGGGGAGCCCATTCCGATGGCGGGTATCCCCTACCATGCCGCTGAAAATTATATTGCCAAGATTGTACGCGCCGGCCGATCCGTCGCCATCGTCGAGCAGTTCGGCGATCCTGCTACCAGCAAGGGGCCGGTAGAGCGTAAAGTTGCGCGCATCGTCACCCCTGGCACCCTGACCGATGAAGCCTTGCTGGATGCCTCGCGTGACAACCTGCTCGTTGCCGTTACTCGGGATCGAGATCAATTCGGGATCGCCAGCCTCGATATCAGTGCCGGACGCTTTCTGGTGATGGAGGTCAGCGGCGAGACAGCGCTGCTCGGCGAACTGGCACGGTTGCAACCCGCAGAACTGCTGTACAACGAAGATGACGGCATCGATGAGCAGCTGAGCCGGTTTAAAGGCCTGCGTCGCCAGCCGCCCTGGAATTTCGAATTCGACAGCGCCTTCCGGCTGCTCACCCAGCAATTCCAAACCCGCGACCTGAGCGGCTTCGGCTGCGAGTCATTGCCTACCGCGCTGCGGGCTGCAGGCTGCTTGCTCCAGTACGCCCGCGAAACCCAGCGTACAGCACTGCCGCATATCCGCGCCATTACCGCAGAGCGCCAGGACGGCAGCGTCATTCTCGATGCAGCAACCCGGCGCAACCTGGAATTAGACCTCAACCTGATGGGCGGAGCCGAGAACACCCTCGTATCCGTCCTCGACCGGACAGCCACCCCCATGGGCGGGCGTTTATTGCGACGCTGGCTGCACCGCCCGCTTCGCGACATTGAGACCATTAAGCAGCGCCAGCTCTGCATCGGCTGCCTGATCGATGATTACCGCTTCGAAGAGCTGCAACCGGTGCTCAAGCAGATCGGTGACGTCGAGCGGATATTGGCCCGGATCGCCCTGCGTTCAGCGCGCCCCCGTGATCTGGAACGGCTCAAATGTGCGCTGGCCTGCCTACCCGAACTACAGCGACTGATTGCCCCCTTGCCCTCTCCGCTCGCGAGCCAGCTGGCCCGCGCCATCGGAGAATTTCCAGAGCTGCAACAACTGCTTCAAAACGCCATTAGGGATAATCCACCGGTTATTATCCGCGATGGTGGGGTCATCGCCGAAGGCTATGACAGCGAGCTCGATGAGCTACGTGCACTCAGCGAAAACGCCGGGGGCTATCTTGTAGAGCTAGAACAACGCGAAAAAGCACGTACCGGGATCGCCACCCTAAAGGTCGGTTACAACCGGGTACACGGCTACTACATCGAGATCAGCCGAGCACAGTCAGAGCAAGCACCGGCTGAATATATCCGCCGGCAAACACTGAAGAATGCGGAACGTTTTATCACCCCCGAGCTAAAAGAGTTCGAAGATAAGGCATTGAGCAGTAAAAGCCGCGCCTTAGCGCGTGAAAAGATGCTTTATGAGGTACTGCTTGAGACCCTTGGCGAACAACTGGCGCCGCTACAGGACAGTGCTGCGGCGCTGGCAGAGCTGGATGTGCTAAACAATTTAGCCGGGCGTGCGGATCGTCTCGACTACTGCGCCCCCACGCTTTCCGAGGTGCCCGGAATTTTTATCCAGCAGGGACGTCACCCGGTGGTTGAGCGCGTTTCGGACAACCCCTTTGTTGGCAATGATCTGCAGCTTGACCCCGAACGTAGAATGCTGATCATTACCGGCCCCAACATGGGTGGTAAGTCGACTTTTATGCGGCAGGCAGCGCTCATCGTCTTGCTGGCCCATATTGGCAGTTATGTTCCCGCTTCTCAGGCCAGAATCGGCCTGGTCGATCAGATTTTCACCCGCATGGGTTCATCTGACGATCTTGCCGGCGGTCGTTCTACCTTTATGGTAGAGATGACAGAAACGGCTAACATCCTCCATAACGCAACCCCGAGCAGTCTGGTATTGATGGACGAAGTCGGCCGCGGCACCAGCACCTTCGACGGCCTGTCCCTTGCCTGGTCCTGCGCTCGCCACCTGGCTGCAACAACCCGCGCGTTCACTCTGTTTGCTACCCACTATTTTGAGCTCACTGCGCTTCCCGAGACCGAGCAGGGCGTTGCCAACATCCACCTGACAGCGACCGAGCATAACGACAACATTATCTTTCTCCACAGCGTCCATGAAGGGCCCGCCAACCAAAGTTACGGGCTTCAGGTTGCCAAGCTCGCGGGGGTACCGATCGACGTTATCGATGAAGCCAAACATAAGCTTAAACAGCTTGAAGCCAGCTCTGTCAACGAGGGGCGTTCACCCTTGCAGGCCGATCTATTTAGCCAACCCGAACCGCTCCCTAGTCCTGTAACGCACCCTTGGGTGGCAGCACTCGAGGCGCTGGATCCCGATAGCCTGACGCCTCGACAGGCACTGGAGCAACTTTACCTGCTCAAGCAACAACCGGCTCAATAACCTCTATACTGATCTTCTATCTATCCTGTGGAGGACCGAGTATGGCTTTTGTTGTTACTGAGAACTGCATCAAGTGCAAATTCACCGACTGTGTTGAAGTCTGCCCGGTAGACTGCTTCTATGAGGGCCCCAACTTTTTGGTGATTCACCCCGATGAGTGCATTGATTGCGCACTCTGCGAGCCTGAATGCCCCGCGAACGCAATTTTTGAAGAGGGCGATCTGCCCAAAGATCAGTTAGCATTTATCCAAATTAATGCAGAACTGGCGGAGATTTGGCCCAATATCTCAGAGATGAAAGCGGCACCGGCGGATGCCGACGACTGGAACGGTAAGACCGGTAAAAAGAAGCTGCTGGAACGCTAAGCTCCAGCAGCCCGACCACGGCATGGAGTGACTCTCGCTGGGGTGACTCTTTAGAATGGCTTCGGCGTGCGATTACAACAGATCCGGACCCGTTAAGCCGTTATTCACCACGATATCCCTCAGCCGCTTCAGCGCCTCTACCTGAATCTGACGAACCCGCTCTCGGGTGAGTCCGATTTCGCGCCCGACCTCTTCCAAAGTGCTGATCTCGTGTCCATGCAGGCCGAATCGACGCATCAGTACCTCTCGGTGCTTCTCCGGCAGACTCTCCAGCCACTCGTCCAAGCGACCGATCAGGTTAGTATTTTGTAGCCAGGTCTCGGGATCCGCAGCATCGCTATCGGTCAGGGTCTCAACCAGCGTTTTATCGGAATCCTTGCCTACGGGAACATCCATAGAAACAACGCGCTCATTCAGCCCCATCATTCGCTTGACGTTCTCAACCGGCTTATCCAGCATCTCCGCGATCTCTTCGCAGCTCGGCTCATGATCAAGTTGCTGGGCTAATGCTCGAGCAGCGCGGAGGTAGACATTGAGTTCTTTGACAACATGAATCGGTAGCCGGATAGTCCGGGTCTGGTTCATGATGGCACGCTCCACCGTCTGCCGGATCCACCAGGTCGCATAGGTAGAAAAACGAAATCCTCGTTCCGGATCAAATTTTTCCACGGCACGAATCAGGCCAAGATTGCCCTCCTCAATCAAGTCCAACAGGGTTAGCCCTCGGTTGATGTAGCGGCGAGAAATTTTAACCACCAAGCGTAAATTACTCTCGATCATCCGCTTGCGCGAGGCATCACAGCCTCGCAGTGCCTTACGCGAGAAGAACACCTCCTCTTCTGCACTCAGCAACGGAGAAAAACCAATCTCGTTGAGGTAAAGCTGGGTCGCATCCATATTCCTGGCTTTCACCAGATCGTTATGCACGACACCACGCGCCTTATCCATCACATCCGAGTCCGAACCCTCTACATCATCGGTGATCTCGTCAATCGCCATCACAGTATCCGTCGTCTGCTTATTCGTTTGCCTTTTCGTTGCTCGTACGGGCCGAGTAACGATTCTTTCGAGCACTTCCATGGCATTCATCCCCAGCCAGGCTGATACACCTTGGCTTCCTTGAGTTTACCGCCGGGGCAAATAACGAACCGGATCCACCGGTTTACCCTCTTTGCGGATCTCGAAATGTAGCATGGTCCGGTTAACGCCGCTATTGCCCATTTCCGCAATTTTTTGTCCTAAGGCTACCCTTTCCTGCTCTTTTACCAACAACTTATCATTATGTGCATAGGCGCTTAAGAAGGTTTCATTATGATTAATGATAATTAAATTACCATACCCTAATAAACCATCGCCTGCATACACTACCAAGCCGGAAGCGGCAGAAAACACCGGCTGACCTCTTTTCCCGGTAATATTTAGCCCCAGATTCTGCACGCCCTTGGCTGCATAGCTTTGGATCACTCGCCCTTTTACCGGCCAGCGCCACACAACAGCTGCGGTAGAAGCGGTAACCGGCTCGGAGGCAGAATCGACTTTCGCTGAGGATGGTTGGTAAGCGGGAGATTGGGGATTCGGTTGCGGTTCCCTGGGGGCGGAAACCTGAGGTTTTGGCTGCGCCGTCGAGACCTGAAGGGACCCTGAGCTAGGGTTTAGAGCGGGTTTTCCGGCTGGGTTGTTGACCTGGGGTTCAGCTTCAATCAGCTGCAATCGCTGACCCGGATAAATTCGATAGTTATTATCTATCCCATTAGCCCGTGCCAAACCACGGTAATCTTTACCGTACCGCCATGCGATCGAATAAAGGGTATCACCCGACTCTACCCGATAAAAACCCTCAGCGGGGACGGCTGTTGATTGACGCTGAGCAGAGGGAAGATTGAGAGAATAATCGCTAACAGGCGCCATATGCCCACCACAGCCTGACAGCAACACCGCGCTAAGCAGCGCTACCGATACGAACCCCTCAACGCGTCTAGTTGCTCTTCGTAGTCGCAATTCTGCCAACCCTGTTGGATTCTTCAGCGATGCTGAGACGATCGAATCTGCTTGATATCCAAGCTATATAAATTGAGAAATCAGCTTCGATTACCATAGCGCTCAAGCATATAGACAGCTACAGCTCCCAGCAACATCAACACCAGGGATCCCCAAAGCATCGATTCCTGTCCGGTCAGTGCCTGATAACTCAATGGCCACACATTGTCTTGCACCAGGGGTATCGATTCGCCGTGACTGTTAATTCGATAGTCGGTGGTGTATTTCCACGGCCAGACTTTATTCAGCGAGCCCAGCATCACCCCGGTCAGCAACGCCAAGGTAAGGTCATGGTAGTGACGAAACATCCAGGCCAACAGGTGTGAAAAACTCAGCAACCCCAGCGTACAGCCCGCCAAAAAGAGCCCCAGTATCTGTAGATCAAAGGCTTTTATCGCCCCCATGATCGGCCCATATAACCCCAGCAGCAGCAAAATAAAACTACCGGAGATACCGGGCAAAATCATCGCACAGATGGCAAGACTACCGGCACCAAAAACCACCCAAGCGGTCAGGTCTGCCTCTACCGGCGTCATCACTGTAATCAGGTAGGAAAAGCTGGCTCCCAGCCAGAGCGTCAGCAGCAAGCGTAAATTCCAGCGCTTAATCTGTCCCAGCATCCAGATCGATGAACTGACGATCAGGCCGAAAAAAAACGCCCACAACAGGGTCGGATACTGCGCCAGCAGGTAGATAGCCAGCCGCGCGACCGAAGCCAGGCTCAACAACACACCCGACAGCAACACCAGTAGAAAGGTACCGTTGATATGTTCCCAGAACAGCAACGGTCCCTTCCGCAGCAGCAACATAAAGGCCTGGGGGGTGATCCGCCGAATAGAGTCGAGCAGCTCTTCGTAGATACCGCTGATAAAGGCCACCGTGCCACCCGAGACCCCAGGAATGGCATCGGCAGCGCCCATGGCCACACCCTTAACGAACACCGCGATCCAGTCGCCAATAGTTCGGCTCATGCTAAATTCCCTTAATCCCAATCAGACCCAACAGCGGGCTCATGAATAGATCGAGCCACTGAGCATAGGCACAAACTTCACCCCTTCCAGCACCTGGTGTTCATACTCGGTTTCGCTGGTGCGAATAACCAGCCGCAGCTCCTGCCTGTCGCCACCCACAGGCAGAATCATCCGCCCACCAATCGCCAGTTGCGGATAGAGTTCGGGCGGAATCTGTTCGGGCGCGGCGGCACACGTAATCGCATCGAAAGGGCCTTTTTCTGGCCAGCCAAAACCGCCATCGGCATGCTTGAAATAGACGTTGCGCAAACCGAGCTGACTCAAGCGAGCGCGGGCTTTTTGTTGCAGCGGCTGGATCCGTTCGACGCTAAACACCTTACCGACCAGGCACGCCAGCACCGCTGACTGGTAGCCAGAACCGGTGCCAATCTCGAGCACACGCTCGGGGCTGCCACCGTTGAGCAAAATCTCGGTCATTTTGGCCACGATATAAGGTTGGGAGATTGTCTGGTTAAAACCGATTGGCAGCGCGGTATCTTCGTAAGCGCGGTGTGATAGCGCTTCGTCAACAAACAGATGCCGAGGCAGCTCGCGCATCACTTCCAGCACCCGCTGATCAACGATACCCTGCTCAACTAAGCGCGCAATCAACCGATCACGGGTTCGCCGCGAGGTCATGCCGATACCCTGGATATCGAACTTATTCACTCCAACTCCTCAAGCCAACTTCCCAGGTTGTCAAAACCTGAATACTGGGTCATATCAGCCTGTACCGGTGTAATGGATACGTAACCTTGGCTAACAGCGTAAAAATCGGTACCCGGGCCCGCATCTTCGGCACCGCCTGCTGCCGACAGCCAGAACCGCTCCCGCCCCCGGGGATCAACCGATCGAACCGGCTGATCGGCTAACGCTCGGTGCCCCAGCCGGGTCACATGAATCCCTTTAATTTGATCCAACGGCAGATCCGGGACGTTGATATTGAGCACCGTTCTTGGCGCCAGATTCAGCCCCCCCAGCTGCGGTAGCAACTGGCTCACCACGGTCGCCGCAGTAAGGAAGTAGTTCTGCCCTGCCAGCGAAATAGCGATCGCCGGTTTGCTCAGATAACGCCCCTCCATCGCTGCGGCAACGGTGCCGGAATAAAGCACATCGTCACCCAGATTGGCTCCGCTATTGATTCCGGCAACAACCATCTCGGGCAGGAAATCCAGCAGCCCAGACGCCCCCAAATGAACGCAATCGGTCGGTGTACCATTAACACTGATAAAGCCGTTCGCCAGCGTTTCGAGTTCGAGTGGACGATCCAGGGTTAACGAATTACTTGCACCGCTGCGATTCCGGTCGGGGGCAACAACCCTGATCTCGAACTGTTCGGCCAGTGCTGTTGCCAGGCAGTGCAGCCCCGGCGCATGGACACCGTCATCGTTAGAGATCAAAATTCGCATTAGCTATCCGCCTCTGAGCCTTCAGCTGCATAGGGTGCGTCTGCGGCTACCGCCTCAGCAGCCTGCCCCGCCGCCACCCGATAATCACAAATTTCTCGCAGCACACTGGTCGCATAGCTACCGGGGGGAAGTTCGAAACTGACTTCGAGCTCTGCGGGCGCAGTCCGCTGCCAACTGAACTGCTGCGGCAGAAACCGCACCGAGCGTCGTTCACGTGCCTGTCCCAGTCGCTCAAACCCCTGACACCAGGATTCAAAGCCGTCCAGCATCGTTGCTTCCAGGGCCAGCGCCTGATCTTCAACCAGCGCCCGGCCGCGCCCCATTAATGGCGCGGTAGGGTGCAGCTCGATCCGAGCGATCGCGGCTGCCAGCAGTTCAGGATCAGTTTCTGGGCTCAGATTACTCGAGCCTCGAATCATCGGCTTATCACCTGCCAGATAGCTATTCCAGCAGCCTTGGCGAATTCGCTCGGCGACGACCCGATTAAACAGATAAGAGCGTGCCGATGAGATCGCCATGCTGCGCTTGTGCCGGTCACGAATTTTAATCTCGCCCTTAAACAGTTTATCGGCTTGGACCAGGTTGCCGCCGTCGTGACCAAAACGCTGCTCGCCAAAATAGTTGGGGACGCCTTGGTCTCGAATCGCTGCCAAGCGCTGCTCTATATCTCCACTCAGCTGCAACTCACGAATCCGAAGGATGAAACGATTGCAGCGATGCCCGCCGCGTTTCAGCTTGCGAGTATGCCGGGCTGTTTTCAGCACAGTAACGCTGTCCGGCAAACCGCTCAGATCAGGATCTGGCTGCCCAGGCAGCCACAAACTGAACCACTGAGTGGTCACCGCATGGCGGTCCTTAAGGCCGGCATAATTGACATCCATCGGTTTAATCCCGGCGATCTGGGCCAGCTGGCGGGCAATCCACTGGGTATTTTCACCCCGCTTACGCAACAGCACGAACAGGTGCTCACCACTACCCAGCGGCTCAAAACCCAACTGCTCGTCCACCTGAAAATCTTCAGCCTGGCTACGAATCACGCCGCGCGCTGGCGGCTCGCCATGGAAACGGGGAAAATCAAGGTTATAAGCGTTCAAGGGCTACTTCTCTTCAGGAAGGAGGAAAAAGGTCTCACCGCGCTTGACCATTCCCATCTCGCTGCGGGCGCGTTCTTCAAGGGCTGAGGTCCCCTGTTTCAGATCATCCACTTCGGCACGCAGGGCATCGTTACGATCGATTAGCAACTGATTCGACGCCTGCTGTTCAGCGATAGAGTCCTGCAGCGCCCATACCGATGGCAGGTTGCCGTCGCCGAACCAGAGTCGAAACTGCAACCCTAAAACCAGCACAACGAGTATTGCCAGCAGCCATTTCATGACTCCACCCTCAACCCTAGCAGTGCCGATCCAGGTTTATATTCTGCGCGATTATGCTGCGCGATTACTCTACGTGATGGTTCAGCGCTATAGCGCAGGGGAGCCTGGCTCCCCCTTGGCATTTATGCCTGACCCTTAATCTCGGAGCGACCATTGTAGCGCGCCTTGCCTGCTAACTCGCCTTCGATCCTTAGCAACCGGTTGTACTTGGAAACACGGTCCGAGCGGCATAGTGAGCCAGTCTTGATCTGACCCGCCTTGGTAGCCACTGCCAGGTCGGCGATGGTGGTATCTTCAGTTTCGCCAGAACGGTGCGAGATAACCGCGGTAAAGCCTGCATCCTGGGCCATCTTGATCGCGTCCAGGGTTTCACTCAGAGTACCGATCTGATTGAACTTGATCAGGATAGAGTTACCGATCTGTTGCTCGATACCGCGAGACAGAATCTTGGTGTTGGTCACGAACAGGTCATCCCCGACCAGCTGCACCTTGTCACCGATCTTGCGGGTCAGGGTCGCCCAGCCATCCCAGTCACTCTCGTCCATACCATCTTCAACAGAGACGATCGGGTACTTACGGGTCAGATCAGCCAGATACTCGGCAAAGCCTTCGGAATCAAATTTTTTCCCTTCGCCGGCCAGATCATACATGCCGTTTTTATAGAATTCGGATGCCGCACAGTCGAGTGCCAGAGTGATATCCTCCCCCAACTTGTAACCGGCATTACTGATCGCCTCCTGGATCACAACCAGCGCCTCTTCGTTGGAGGCCAGGTTCGGTGCAAAGCCGCCCTCATCACCCACCGCAGTGTTCAGACCGCGCGCCGTCAACACCTTCTTCAGGCTATGAAAAATCTCGGCACCCATCCGTAGCGCTTCAGCAAAGTTCGGCGCCGATACCGGCTGGACCATAAATTCCTGAATATCGACGTTGTTATCCGCGTGCTCGCCGCCGT
>CAXBEA010000112.1:0-11933 GCA_963974645.1 uncultured Neptunomonas sp.
ACTTCGGTCATGACTAACTCGATGATGGGATCCGCCGCGATCTCGACAAAATCCTCCTCCGCCGTTTTAACCATTTCTGCAGCGATCTCGACATCTTGTTGGTGCCACTTATCCTCAGCAGGATTCGCCTTCACCACGGTGTAAGGCAAGCCTAACGTTTCCTCGGCCAGCAGCGCGCCAGAACTGCTGCTTAGCAAGCCAAATCCCAACGCGACTAGCAGCTGCTTTGAACCTCGCATAAGACGATTTGGTACTTTCACTCGCATCGATGCCAACTCTCTAGACCGGCCAAACAGCACCCTAGGCTGGATAGATAGACTCGGCATAGGCGGCCACCTCCTGCAGAATATGCAGTTTCTCCGGGGTCAACTGCGGATCACTCCCCAACGCATTCAAACGCTGGAACAGTTGCTCAAAACCCAGCAGCCCAGGCCCAGGGTGTAACAAGCGCTGGGAACAGAACTCAGCCCAGCGCTGCTGCCCTTCACCATCGAGCGTCTGCGGGTAATTTCGACCACGAAAGCGGAACAGCATCTCCTCGAGCCGGGGGTCTTGAAACATGGGCTCAAGCGCGCCCAGTTGCTGCGGGTCGCAGCTTCTAATCTGAACCATCGCCTGCTTATCGGTTTCACCAAAAAAGCCACCGCTGTAGAGCATCTGATCTGGATCGGTTAAAGGCTCAAACGAAGAGAGTTCAAACACCGCCCGAACTTTAGCCGCCAGCCCCTCCGCCCCACGCAGCAATGCCAGATGCTTGCGGCAGCTAGCGCCCGAAATCGATAGCCGCTCGGCTTCCTGAGAGCTGAGCATGGTAGCAGGCGCCAGCATCGGCGATTTATTCAGGTGTACCAGCTTTAACGGAATCCGCTGCTCCCCATCGGCCAGCTCAGCCGTTGCCGTATAGAGCTTTTCGGCTATCTGTTCAGGACTCAACTGCAGCAAGGGGGTCGGATCTATGCTCAGGTCGTAAACAATCACCGCATTCTTATTCACCGGATGCATCGCCAGCGGTGCTATCAGCGCGGTATTAAACCGCTCTACCGGAAATTTTGATGATACATGCAGCAGCGGTTTCATCCGCACCACATCCAGCATCTGCGCTGCTACCCGCTTATCTCTGAGGCTCAGTGCATAGGCGAACAGCTTGGGCTGCGCCTGTTTCAGCAGTTTTGCAATCGCTATCGTGGCGTAAACATCCGACAGCGCATCATGCGCGGATTCATGCGCCAAGCCATTGGCACGACTGAGATCCTCCAACCGCAAACTGGGACGACCATCCTCGTAGCTGGGCCACTCGATCCCCTCCGGACGCAGCGCTCGAGCCAACCGCATCACATCGATGATGTCCCAGCGTGAATTACCGTTTTGCCACTCGCGGGCGTAGGGGTCAAAAAAGTTACGGTACAGCGCGTAACGGGTCACTTCATCATCGAAACGCAGGCTGTTGTAACCCACTCCGCAGGTCCCCGGCAGCGCCAGCTGTTGATGGATCTGGGTGATAAACTCCACCTCTGGCACCCCTTCGCGCATCGCTTGCTGCGGGGTAATCCCGGTGATCAGACAGGCCTCCGGCTGCGGCAGATAATCTTCTGCGGGTTTACAAAAGACCATCAGCGGATCGCCCAGAATATTAAGGTCTGCATCGGTACGGATACCGGCAAACTGGACCGGGCGATCAACCCTAGGCGTGGCACCGAAGGTTTCGTAGTCATGCCAATAAAAACTAAAATTGGATGCGGTCATTAATCCCATCTTTGTTGGTTGATCGTAACGTCAGCCAGGATTGTTCCAGCCCTGCGCTCAAAGGATCTAGTGTAGCGGCTGACAGCGGCGATGAAAAACCCTCATCGCTATGGCACACTCATGCGCACTTATACAGACGCTTAAAAGTCATATGCGTTTCTAACTCAGGTTAACGGCCAGCATGACAGATAATCCAGCCCTCAATCCCAGTAATTCCACCCCCGAAGGGGGCTCGACAGCACTTTGCCCTTGCGGTTCGGGGAAGCAATTTACTCTCTGCTGCCAGCCGGCTATCAGTGGCCAGCAACCCGCCACAAGCGCGGAACGATTAATGCGTTCGCGCTATACCGCCTTTGTACAGGGCAAGGTCGACTATCTGATTGCCACCACCCATCCGAAGGATCGTAGCGGTCTTGATCGGGCAAACCTGATCGACCCACAGATCCGTTGGTTAAACCTGAAAATATTAAAGACCCGCAAAGGTGGAATCGATGATAGCCGTGGTCAGGTCCAGTTTATCGCCACCTTTAATGAATCAGGAACCTTTGCCAGCCTGGAGGAAAACTCCCACTTCAGCAATATTGACCAGCGCTGGTATTACCATACGGGCGAAGCCAGGGTAAAAGCGATCAAACCCGAGCGCAACGCTCCCTGCCCGTGCGGATCAATGCAAAAATTCAAGCGCTGCTGCGGCAGACCGCGTTGATACGGCACCCTATGCGCTTCAGTTGCGATATTTTTTGCTCGGTGATCGATAACTTCGGAGATATCGGCGTGACCTGGCGTTTAGCACGCCAGCTGGTAGCCGAGCATGAACTCGAAGTCCGCCTCTGGGTTGATGATCTTTCCCCCTTTTGCCGCCTCTGCCCCGAGGCCAACGACCAGGACGCCGTTCAGCGCCATCATGGCGTTGCGCTACATCGCTGGCCAGAGGCGTGGCAACCGGTTGAAGCCGCCGACATGGTAATCGAGGCTTTCGCCTGCCAGCTGCCAACGGCTTATATCGAATCGATGGCGCTTCGCGCTCAACCCTCATTATGGCTAAACCTGGAGTATCTAAGCGCCGAGCCCTGGGTGGAGGGTTGCCATGGGCTGCCCTCATTACAATCCAAAGGACTGCACAAATTTTTCTTCTTCCCCGGCTTTACCCCGAAAACTGGGGGCCTGTTGCGAGAGACCGGTTTAATCGAACAACGTCGACGCTTTCAACAGGACCCGGCTGCGCAGCAACTGTTCCTTCGCGATCTAGGCGTGACACCTCGGGCCGATGCACGCTTAATTTCTCTGTTTGGTTATGAGAACCCGAGTCTGGCCAGCTGGCTCGACTGCCTAGCCCTGGGTCCACAGGCAAGCCACTTGCTCGTACCCGAAGGGCGCATCATTGCCGATCTGCAGCGATGGCTGAGCATAGATTCGCTAGCCGCAGGCGATAAACAGATCCGTGGCGCCTTGACGGTACAGGTACTTCCATTCGTCAGTCAGGACGCCTATGACCGACTGCTCTGGTGTTGCGATTTTAATGCCGTTCGCGGTGAAGACTCTTTCGTGCGTGCCCAGTGGGCAGAGCGACCTTTTCTGTGGCAGATCTACCCGCAGCAAGACGATGCCCATTTGGACAAGCTGGACGCTTTTCTGACGATCTACAGCCAAGGCCTGACGCCTGCGGCGGCCCATGCACTGCTGTCCCTATGGCGGGCATGGAATGTTGGTGAACCTGTGGATACCCACTGGCCGGCGCTGCTTGAGGAGTGGCCAGCGATAAATAAGCACGCCGAACGCTGGTGTCAGCAACAATCATCACAGACAAATATTGCGGCTACCCTAGTACAGTTTTACCTAAATTGGTTATGATGCGTATCCAAGAAATCTGCCTCCCTCCATCCTATCCGGACATTAGTATGAAAACCGCACAAGAAATGAGACCCAACAGTGTGGCCCTGATCGACGGCCAGCCTTGGTTAATCCAAAAAGCCGAATTCACCAAATCTGGTCGTAACAGCGCCATCGTTAAGATGAAACTGAAAAACCTGCTGACAGGCAATTCTACCGAGACTGTCTACAAGGTTGACGACAAGATGGAACCCGTCATTCTAGAACGCATCGACGTCACCTACTCCTACGCCAGCGATTCGTTGTATGTGTTTATGGACGAGGAGTTCAACCAATACGAACTTAATGCCGAAGACATAGAAAGCGTGCTGCCTTACATCGTCGATGGCATGACCGATACCTGTGCCGCTGTCTTCTTTGAAGGCAAGGTAATTTCGGTAGATCTGCCAACCATCATCGTTCGCCAAATCACCTATACCGAAGGCTCCGCACGCGGCGACACCACCGGCAAAGTAATGAAGCCTGCCAAGCTCAGCAACGGCACCGAGGTTAAAGTTGCTGACTTCTGCGAAATCGACGACTGGATCGAAATCGATACCCGCACCGGCGAATACAAGTCTCGCGCCAAAGCGCCGGTCTAATACTAGATCCTCTCCACGAGCTATAAAGACCCGGCCACTGCGCCGGGTTTTTTATGGCTTATCGTCGTCAGAAATAATCACAACGCCCCAGCGAAGCGATCGATAGCGATGATGCTTACGAGAAACTAGACGCTATTTTTTCCGCAAGGGGCTGCAGCAGCTGGCCTGCTCATCCGATGTCAACAGCACCACCGAGCTGATCAAAGCCGCCGATGTCGCACTCTCTACCAAGCCAAACAAACAGCAAGAAACCAGGTCTGTGAAGCCTCAGCTACAGCACTTTGAAAAAAGCACTTTGAAAAAAGCACTTTACGAGCCTAAGGCTTAAGCAGCAAAAAACACTATCAAGCCCAAGTCATCACCCTAGATACAACGCAATCGCAGCTAAGTCATTAGTAAAATAATTCATATTATTACCAATAGATTGAAATAAAATCACATACAAAGCATCAACACTCTTGTTGCACCGCAGCATGCAGCCCTGTACCATTCGTTCATCAACCACTCTCCTATACGGGTATATACCATGTTCAAGAATCTTCCTACTGCTGACTTCTCTGCTTTTGGCGCTCCTGCTCAGAAACTGATGGAACTGAACACAGCTACAATGACAAAGGCTTTCGAGCTTCAGAAAGCGGCTATTGAGAAGCAGATCGCTCAATCACAAGCTGATTTCAAAGCTGTTATGGAAATCAAAGACGTTAACGCTCTAACTTCTTTTGTTACCACGAAATCTGAAGAAGCCAAAGCCAACCTTGAAACCCTGAAGACTGAAGCTCAAGTGGCTGCAGAAAGCGCCAAGGCATACTTTGCGGAAGTTCAGGCAATCCTGACTGCAAGCACAGATGCTCCTGTTAAAACTGCAGCGCCTAAAGCAGCAGCTAAAGCACCTGCCAAAACCAGCGCATAATTTACGCTAGGTTTAAATGGGCCTCCATCAGAAATGATGGGGGCCTTTTTTGTTCTAGCATAAAACCGTCCACCAATACTCACAATTTCTGTGGATAACCCTGTTAGTTAGCTCTGTGCATAAACCCCAACCACCTATGCTGTTATAGCCATGGCAGATTGGGTGAATATTATCCAATACGGAATAAAAAGGAGCTGAACGGTAGGCGTTTTTTGAAGAATAAAAAAGCCCCATAATCAGCGGTGTCGCTTATGGGGCTGTTTGTAGTCAATGTGCTATCTGATCTACAGGTTGTAGTATAGATGATGATTGGCCTGTTTGTAGCAACTCACTCGATATCCGTTGATACCCCTTATTGATCACCCCAAAACTTCCACCATTTTTTCTTCTTTCCCCTAGACTCCTGTCCTTCCGGGATCAATCTTCGTTGTTACGATTTCATAGGACTTCCACTACAATGGCAATCGTCCTATCTGGACCTTTTCATCGAAAGTCGATCCGAAACCGAGAAGAACAAGGGGCGGGCTAATGTTGTCCGAGGTCGTATGGCTCGAAAGATATTTTCCTTTTTTCTTCTTTTTATTCTTATCTTTAGCGCTGCCACCTTCCTAGTTCTGAGTGAAGGGCTGGATAGAATAAAGTCGGACCACCTGCATCGACAGCAACGCGTTCATCAAGCAATTTCAAGTGAACTAGCGACCTCTTACGCGCTACTTGAAGGTCTGATTAGCTATAAGTCTAAGGACTACCAGCGACTGCACCAAAAAGCGCTTGAATGGGTAAACACGGCAGGGATACATGCTGACCTAGCTGAATTGAAGATGGAGCTATCCAAAAGCGCAGAGTTTCCAGTCGATATTTATCTCATCGACGACAGCCTAATTGTTCGCAACACAACTTTCGCTGCCGATGTGGGATTGGACTTCAAACACCCCGCTTTCACCGATGTCCGCTTGTTCCTAAAAAACGCACCAGACAGTGGCGAGATCCTGATTAGTCAACCAACGATGGAACTGACCAGTAGGAGATTCAAACTTTACAGCTATTCGACTCTGCCAAACGGTGGTTATCTCGAGCTTGGATTAGTCGATCCAGATTTGAATCTATTTTTCAAAACATTTATTGAAACGACCAAGCGCCGAGACGATGTCAACATCGAGCTGTTCTTTGAGAACTGGGGCAAACTCTTAACACCAATTGGCACCCCGTCTGCCGAGCAACCTTCAGCGCAACAAGAGATAGACAAACTGCAACTACCTCTAGAACAAGAATACAGTTACTTTAAACAAGTTGTGGACTCTGCCCAGCCGTTACGCATTAATCGACTTATTGATGGCGCTGATCTCACCAGTTATTACGGTGTGCTTCATTCCATAACGACCTCTATTGGCCTACCCATGCGCTTGCTGGCAAAGGTGACCTTCAACAACGACTGGGTAGCTGAGTTTGAGAAGGGATTGACGTCATTATTTGTAGCACTTGCCACGTTGGCTGTCGGGTTTATGGCTGCGCTGATGTTTCTGGTAAGACACCGGTTGATGGTACCGATTCATACGTTAGTAAAAGCTATGCGTAAAAGCCAACCGGTAGATTCGACTGCCTTCACCGCCGGACTGGAAGAATTATCCTTCTTGGCTTCAAACTACAATCTACTGCTTAAAAGAAATCACGAACAGCTTGCAAAATTAGAACAACTATCCATTCGCGACCCCTTAACCGGATTGCACAATCGCCGCTATCTCGAGCAAATTTACACCAGCGAACAAACCCGGGCGATAAGAAGCGACGATACCCTGGGGTTTGCCATGATCGATGTGGATTACTTCAAAGCCTACAACGACCGCTATGGTCATCCTGCTGGAGACGAAGTGCTTAAAAAGCTAGGCCAGCTATTATGTAAGAATTTTCGCCGACCGGGCGACTATGTTTTTCGCGTGGGTGGCGAAGAGTTTGCAATTCTGGTTACCGCGTCTGAGGCCGAACCCATAGTCACTCAGTTTGAAATCCTGTGTGCGGATGTGATGAATGCAGCTATCGAACATAGTGGCAGTCAAATATGCAATTTTCTAACAATTTCAGTGGGCGTTTGTAGAGTATATCCGGTTGAACAGATTACTTTATCCGAAGCTTTTGTACGTGCCGACAAGGCGCTTTATCAATCCAAACACGCGGGTAGAAATCAGGTCACTGAAGCGCCAGATACAATTCACGACGAGCCAACACAATCAGCGGGGCAAGATACAGCCAGCTGAGTCTGCCACTCCCATAGTGGAGAGGCTGTTAAACCAGCGGTAACCTGTCAGTCAAACTTACGGTCGATCTTAAACGTACCAATGCCATCTACGCCGCCATCGTGGCCGCTATCCAAAAAGCGGGGATGATCCTGCCGCCAAGTGCTGCCGTGGTGGGCGTCTACGCCAAGGTAGACAGCGACCGGGGAGCCTGGAAAGCACCAGCCATCAGCCTGAATGCCGTCAAAGAGCCGGCGGTGGCTATCGACAATGCCACTCAGGCATCGCTGAATATTGATCCCACCACCGCTAAGCCGGTCAATCCGATCCCTGCCTTTCCCGGCAGAGGTACCCCGATCGGCTACATTGATCTTTTACTGCTAGCTCGGCTTAACCCTGAATTAATCGGTGTGGGTATGACTTTATTTCGCCCTGCAGGATGACTTCATTTCTGCATCGCAACAATTGAGTAGAACTTGCCTGTCGATAATAAGGGCGCCTGATCAGCGCCTTTCAACATAACCTATTATCCGTCCCAACATTTTTCACCCCGAACTAAGCGCATTAAATCGCTTAGCTCGGTGAGCAATGACAACCGAACAAACGCAAACACCTGGATTTCAACACTCTATCAAAGCAGTCTGGCCACTTCGAAGTGCATTCCATCAGGACGCGCTTGGAAATTACCACCCCAGAAAAAACCATGTTCATTAGCTAAGGCTATCAGTTCGCGTACAGAACCTTGCTCGCCGACAGCTGCCGGAATTTTCCCTAATCCATTCCAGAGGCCATTAATATCAAAGGCCGTACCGTAGGTATGATTACTGAGTGTGGTACGACTTCCACGGATAAAGCGGGGATTGTAACTGCCTTCATAACTCAAAATACGCCCCAGCAGCCCCTCCTCTTCCCAAGCCGCCCATAACCCTTTTAACTGTTCCTCCGCATCTTTATGAAAGCGCAACCGTCCACCACTCTTCCGACCATTGGGACCAAACACCGGGATTCCCTTGAGTTGGGGAAGCGTTACCATCTTGATATGGTCCTCTTCCCAGGCGTTCAGAATCTTAACCTTCCCTCCCGATGTGGGGTTAAACTCGATCTTTCCAAAAAGCTTCTCCCGCGTCGTCCCGTTGATGGCCTTTAAACTGGAGTGAATGGGTATCAAGGGTTCAGAATCACCAATCAGGGGATCAGTAAATCCGATATCAAACCCTGAATTCAGCGCATTACCAAATGATTTAGGCCCCACGATGCCATCACTGGAGAGCTTATGCGCGCGCTGAAAGGCCTTAGTGGCCTGCTCGGTGGCAGGGCCGAACTTACCATCAACGATACCCTGCAGAAACCGCTGCCCCAGCAGAAACTGTTGCCAACGCTCAACGTTTTTACCTTCACTGCCTCTGCGTAGAATTTCAACAGACATCAATCTATCCTCCTGATACCTCTGTTTCCCCCTCTCGGACGGAAGACAACCTGACAACTTGAAGAGAGGGCGCTAGGTCACAGTCTAGACAAGCGCTGGCCATCTGCACTGAATGAAGCGGTCAAGTCTGACTGAGCAATCTTATAAATTGTCACAGAGCACCCGTTAACTGATCAGTTACCAGTTAACGGCCAATCAACGACAGCTTTGAGTTGATGCATAACCCCCACCTTTTTGATAAAGCAGAAATATGCTTGTTCGTCACATAATTGGCCACTGTAAAACTTGAACCGCGCCTATCGCGGTCACTCATCGTTAAATTTATTGGAACAATCACTCCCACCCTACTAGGGTTAATGGCGTCAGAGTCAACGATCAGACCGAAGTATATTCATGCGATTCTAAAATAATTAGTGGCCGTTGGTTTACAGAATCGGCCATACCAAGAATCACAACATATAATTAATTTAAACAGAATACGATTTCAACTGATAAATAAAATTCTTGGTAGCGGATATAAAACCAATATTAAATTATGATATTTAAAGCATAGAAATTTCTAAAGCATTTTTATCACACATAAAGCACCTTGATTTGGATTTAATCAGTAAAAGCTCTGACAGTATATATTTTATTAAAAAAGAACTAAAAATAATCGGATATAATAGAGGGTTTGTAGAATTTGGCGTTAAAAACTGCTGGGACTGAGTTCCTGAATTGGTCGAAGTTGTTAACCAGAATATGCCTCATGCCATTTACCTATATTGTCTAGACCACTATTATCTAGATATAGAGTAGAGCTAGCAGCGCTTTGGACTAGGCTAATTATGAAACGGAGGCTGAATAGACCACAAAACATCCAATGACACGTTGCTACTCAAAAAAATAGTACTAAGCTAAGAGATATATGTTCGTTTTACTTCGCTAGGCTGTAAATGTTAATGGTCTGTAAAATTAAATCTTAACTCATACTTCTGATTAAAACGCTACGCGATTGATTTAGTAAATATAAAAATTACGTGAGTATATACTCACTAAAACAAAGGCTCCTACAATGACGGACGCTTCTAGAAGTTCAACTTTATCTAAGTGGATCCTTCCTATATTGATAGCTTTTATTGGGAGTGGTTTTGGTGGAGCCTGGCTAAGTTCTGCTTACTCAGAGCAAGCCGCGAAGCGAGAAATAACCGCTGAACTAATAAAAACAATTTCAGATAGTATTATCCAAACTTCAGTAGTACCAACTAATATTACTAAAGCGAATAATGAAAAATTGTCCGTACTGCTCACTCAAAAGGAGCAGGCATTTTTGATCATGCGAATGACCAGATATATGGAGAAAAACTATTCAGGCGTAGATTTTTCTGAAATTCTACCTGCGATAAACTCAATACAAACACGTTACTCTTACGCGCGAATTTACGAAGCAGCCGGAATGGTTGATATCGTATGCGAAAACCTAAGTTTTTCCGATCCAAAAAGAAATAAATTCACATTATCCTCTGTTATCTCAAAATGTAACAAAGATACCGTTCATTTTCTGGAAGGCGTGGAAATTGAACGCACTGAAAGTTCTGAGATAAATTGGAAAAATCAGAATTTCACAATCAATATTAAAAATGACTACGGAAACCTTCTTTGCAATCAAAGAACTCATAAATCTACAAACTGCAGTTACAGTGTAGACCTCACTGATCGGCTAGAAAACCTTCCCTACGAATACATGATAATTACCGAATACATGGGTTTTACAGACCCACCAAAGAACTCTATGTCGTTTGTTAATTTTTCTATCGTAAAGAAAATAACCAATGAAGATCGCGATCGTACTTATTGGGACTATGATCTCGATGTTAATAAAGATCAGGACAAAGACAATAAATGTGACGATTTTTTCGACGATGACGAATCTACTATCGCCTTACCACTTCCGCCAGAACTAGATAATTTTGACAGAATGACATTAAGAGCATGCGGGCCGATTAGAGGATCAGTATCTCGCAATGAATTCAAACAGTTAATCAATGATTTCTATGACACAATATTTAGAAACAAGAATAATTTACCCGTTGAGTTAACTGGACTTAGCAAAACACAGACCATCAATGAATTTTATAGATTATGGAACCTATATGGCGGTTTTAATCATATTTTCTGTGGTGATTGGGACAGAGGATCTATAGGTGGATTTCATAATACTGGACGTTACTTACAGCTACAAATGGAAGGTCAGGCTTGTTATCAGAAGTCACCTCGAGAAGAAGTAAAACCTGGCTTTGTGTATACAATCGGTGCGGAATCAAGTGACGGAAAAAACAAACATCCAATCAAAGGATATTCATACAACAGATCAGCATTAAATCTATTTACTCTAGCAACAAACAGCTTCTACACCTATCTAAATAATGATGATGGGTGGGAAAGAAAACATAATGATCTATGGGAAAAAAACATATTTGTTAGAGCAACAGAAGCAGATCAGATCATCACTTACCGCGTTCTAGCTCAGGCAAGTGATCCAAAAAATAAACGAACCTATGGAATTAAAACAATATATCCAGATTTAACCCCTAATGACAATTTTAAAGTTGTAGATATATTGGAATAATGACACGTCAATTTTAATAATAGCATTTAGTTATGTCGACCAGTTTAGGGAACTTATGAACAAGTCCCTTGCGCCTCTGACTTCCAGAACGATTGGAGATCAAGGCCGCGATTACAAGCAGACTAGTTATCGGTCGAAAATGTCTAACATCCAGATCCATTCGCTCTAAAAGCTTCGAAGGGAACACACTGGACTTATGCACAGGTTCCTTAGCGTAGACAGGCTGTTGCTTAAGAGCAGCAACTCGAAACGCTCTTCTATTTTCGCGGTTTTACCATCTTTAGGTGAATCGCTATCCGCTTTTTAGACACCAAATGGCCTCTGCTGATGCTTCTCTTCATGTTCTAGCGGCACAACCGCTTGATTCAATAGCGGGCAATCCTATAAATCGTTTCTGTTGCTCTTAAACTGATCAGTTACTAGTCAACTACAACTTTGGGTTGATGTATAATCTGCGCCCTCGACGTCATAGCAACAGGTAAAGCACTAATGTCTAATAAAGAAACTCCACGCGTTGGCTTCGTTAGTCTCGGCTGCCCCAAAG
>CAXBEA010000113.1:0-11270 GCA_963974645.1 uncultured Neptunomonas sp.
GGTAGAGCTTGGGGCTGCGGGCGAATTTCGACCAGATCCCCAGCCCAAAGCGGAACCCTTTGGGCGACAGGTGGCGTTCAAACTCGCGTTCTCGCCAGTGGCGCATCATTTTTGGCAAAGGGATCTTTACCGGGCAGACCGATTCGCACTTTCCGCAGAAGGTTGAGGCGTTGGGCAGGTGGCCGGCTTGATCGATACCGATCAGCTTGGGGGTGAGTACCGAACCCATGGGACCAGGATAGACCCAGCCGTAGGCGTGACCTCCGATGGCGCCGTAGACCGGACAGTGGTTCATGCAGGCGGAGCAGCGGATGCAGCGGAGCATCTCCTGGAAATCGCTGCCGATCATCTCGCTGCGGCCATTATCCAGCAGCACCACATGAAACTCCTCGGGACCGTCCCGGTCATCGGCGCGGCGCGGCCCGGTAGAAAGGGTGTTGTAGACGGTGAACTCCTGGCCGGTGGCGGAGCGCGCCAGCAGACGCAGGAACAGGGTCATATCTTCGAGGGTCGGTACCACCTTGTCGATGGTGGTGATCACCACGTGTACCCGGGGCAGGGTCTGGGTCAGATCGCCGTTGCCCTCATTAGTGACAATGATTGTGCTGCCGGTTTCTGCAACACAGAAGTTGGCGCCGGTGATGCCGACATCGGCGGCCACAAACTTCTTGCGCAGCTCATCGCGGGCTTCCTGCATCAGTTCAGCCGGGTCTTCGGTGCGCTTGGTACCGTGCTTTTCGGCGAATATATCGCTGACATCTTCCAGATTGAGGTGAATAGCGGGGGCGATAATATGGCTGGGATGGTCGCCGCGCAGCTGGAGGATATATTCACCCAGATCGGTCTCAACCGGTTGGACGCCATTGGCTTCGAGATAATCGTTGAGGTTGATCTCCTCAGAGACCATCGATTTGCCTTTGGTGACGGTCTTGGCATCGGCTTTTTTGCAGATATCCAGAATCGCCTTGCGGGCTTCTTCGGCATCGCGGGCCCAGTGCACCTGGCCACCCTGTTCGAGTACCTTGCCCTCGAACTGTTCGAGGTAGAAGTCCATGTTTTGGATAATATGATTTTTCAACGCACTGGCTTCGTCCCGCATCTGCTCAAATTCAGGCATCCGGGCGACGGCGAGGGCGCGTTTCTTGGGGAAACCTTCGCGCAGGTTACCCAGGGCTTTTTGCAGCGAGGCATCGTGCAGGGCGATCTTGGCGCTGGCTTTAAATTGCGGGCTGGTGATCTGCATGCTTACGCCTCCCGGGCTAGGTCGTGCTTACGGTCGTAGTTCTGGTCATAGTCGCGATCAGCCTGGCTGGCGCCGATAGCGGGGGTGTCGGTCATGCCTGCCAACACTTCAACGATATGGCGAACCTCAAGTTTGGAGCCTTCGCGCTGCAGCTTGCCCGCCATGTTGAGTAAACAACCCAGGTCACCCCCCAGCAGTAGCTCAGCGCCTGTTGCTTGGGCGTTGGCCGATTTGTCGCTGACCATGCGGTTGGAGATATCGGGGTATTTAATGCAGAAGGTTCCGCCGAAACCGCAGCAGGTCTCGGACTCCAGCATCTCGATTAATTCAATCCCCTCAACCTTGCTCAGCAGCTGTCGTGGTTGCTGTTTAACCCCCAGCTCGCGAAGTCCCGCGCAGGAGTCATGGTAGGTTGCTTTGTTTTTCTTGGTGACGGCCTTGGCGTTGGATGCCAGGCGCTCAGTAATAACCGCGTCAAAGTGCATCACATCGGTTAGAAACGAGGTGATCTCAAAGGCGCGCTGCGCCAGATGTTGGGCGCGAGCCAGATAGGGATCGTCGGGCTGAAACAGATCTGGATACTGATGCAGCATGCCGATACAGGAACCCGAGGGCCCCACTACGTATTCAAAGCCATCGAAGCTGTCGATCACATTGCGCGCAATCTCGGCGGTGGAGCGGCGATCGCCCGAATTGAAGCTGGGCTGGCCGCAACAGGTCTGGTTTTCAGGCACGTTGACACTGCAGCCTGCCAGCTCAAGCAGTTTGACGGTAGCAAAACCGATGCTAGGGCGGAACATGTCGACCAGGCAGGTTACGAACAGCCCGACCTGGGGTGAAACGGGCGGTTGTGTGGGAGCGACTGTCGTCATAGTGAGCTTCTCGCTGGGGGTTGATTTATTGTTGTGGTCCCACTGTATAGCAGCAGGGGATCAGGTCTAAAATATAAGCACAAAGTGGTCTGACCAAACGAGGCGTTAATATGGGACCAGTAGTTGACCGAGATGCCGATACAGAGCATCCCGAGGATCGACCCTCCGTTGTTCGGGGCATGACTAATACGAGTCCAGTGGTAGAGCGGCTTGTTATTGCCGTGCAGCGCGCTCTGCTCAACGGTGATATTCGCCCAGGGGCAAAGTTGCCCTCGCAAAGAACTATGGTAGATCAGTATTCGGTATCGCGCTCAACCGTACGTGAGGCGATCAGTCAGCTGCAGGCGGAGGGGTTGATAAAGACCCGCCATGGCGGAGGTAGTTTCTGCTTGAATCTGCTGGGCCCTTTTTTTGATAGCGCAGCTGATGAATCGCAATCGATGCCGCAGTCGTTACCGGTTCAGGTGTTGGAGATGCGGGAGATGCTGGAAGGCGAAGCCGCCTATTACTGTGCCCTGAGAGCTACTGATAACGAGCTGGATGCGCTCAAGCAGGAGTATCAGCGTATGAGTCAGCGTCATAGAGGGGCGAATACATTGTATCAGGCCAAATCAGACCTGCGCTTTCATATGCATATCGCAGAGAATTGCCATAACCTGATGCTGGTTTCGATCAGTCAGATCCTTTATACCCGTTACTTTAGTGCGATCTACGCTGTGCTGTCACAGACGTTTAAGAAGCGCGGACGCTATCCTGAATTGATCGGATCCCAGCATCAGTCGATCTTTCAGGCGATCATGGCGCGAGATCCAGAGACGGCTCGCAACGCCGCACGTGCCCATATCGCCTATACCCGCGGCTTGCTGCTCTCCTGAACTGAGTACAGACCCCGGCTACTGTTCTTGTGCAGCGCGTCAAACGGCTGCTAGAATGCGGGCTAATTTTTTGTCGAACCGGCCGAGAAATGATTTTTTCGACGCTGTGTTCGTCTTATGTGGCCTTTGGTAGGGGTCACCACTGAGAAAGGATCTGAAATGCCTGTTATCACCCTCCCCGACGGCAGTGTCCGTCAGTTCGATCAAGCTGTCACTGTAAATGAGATAGCAGCTTCTATCGGTGCCGGTCTGGCTAAGGCTGCCCTAGCGGGTCGGGTTGACGGTGAGTTGGTGGATACCAGCCACCTGATCAGCGGTGATAGCGAGCTGTCGATTATCACAGCGCGTGATGAGGAGGGACAGGAGGTTATTCGTCACTCCTGTGCGCACCTGATGGCGATGGCAGTGCAGGCGCTTTTTGCTGGAGCCCAGGTCACTATAGGTCCGACGATTGAAAACGGTTTCTATTACGATTTTGCCTACGAGCGTGCTTTTACCCCGGAAGACCTGTTGGCGATCGAGAAACGGATGAAAGAGTTGGTCAAGGCCAATCTGCCGATCAGCCGTACATTGATGAGTCGCGATGAGGCGGTCGAGTTTTTTAAAGCCAAGGGTGAGCGCTATAAGGTTGAGTTGATCGAGTCTATTCCGTCCAACGAAGATCTCTCGTTCTATCAGCAGGGTGACTTTATCGACCTCTGCCGAGGTCCGCACGTGCCTAGTACGGGGCATATTAAAGCGTTCAAGCTGATGAAGGTTGCGGGGGCCTATTGGCGCGGCGATTCTAATAACGAGATGTTGCAGCGGATCTACGGTACCGCTTGGGCTGATAAAAAAGCCCTGAAAGAGTATCTGTACCGGCTGGAAGAGGCTGAGAAGCGCGATCACCGCAAGCTGGGCAAGCAGCTGAACCTGTTCCATCTGCAGGAAGAGGCGCCAGGGATGGTGTTTTGGCACCCGGATGGTTGGACGATGTACCAGCAGATCGAAAGTTATATGCGTGCCAAGCAGATTCGGCATGGCTATCAGGAGATCAAAACACCCCAGGTGGTCGAGCGTACGCTGTGGGAAAAGTCCGGTCACTGGGACAAGTTCTCCGAACAGATGTTTACCACCCACTCGGAAAGCCGCGATTTTGCGATCAAGCCGATGAACTGCCCCTGCCATGTCCAGGTATTTAACCAGGGGTTGCGTTCCTACCGGGATCTGCCGCTACGGCTTGCTGAATTTGGTTGCTGTCACCGTAATGAACCCTCAGGTGCGCTGCATGGAATCATGCGGGTGCGCGGTTTCGTCCAGGACGATGCCCATATCTTCTGCTCAGAAAGAAGCATCCAGGACGAGGTGGCGCGTTTTATCGACTTCCTGCACGAGGTGTATAACGATTTCGGCTTTACCGACGTGATCTATAAGCTGTCTACCCGTCCTGAGAAGCGGGTGGGTTCGGATGAGAGCTGGGACAAGGCAGAGAAGGCGCTGGCTGATGCGCTGGATACTGCCGGTCTGGATTGGGATGAGTTGCCGGGAGAGGGCGCTTTCTACGGGCCTAAAGTTGAATTCTCACTCAAGGACTGTCTCGGGCGGGTATGGCAGTGCGGTACGATCCAGGTAGACTTTTCAATGCCAGGGCGGCTTGATGCCCAGTTTGTCAATGAGAACGGTGAACGGGAAACCCCGGTGATGTTGCACCGGGCGATCTTGGGGTCCTTTGAGCGTTTTATCGGTATCCTGATCGAAAACTATGCCGGGGCGATGCCGGTATGGCTGTCGCCATTGCAGACGGTAATATTGAATATTACCGATAATCAGGCCAGTTTTTGCCAAGAAATCGAACAAACCCTGAAAGATCGTGGATTTAGAGCCCGTGCAGACTTGAGAAACGAGAAGATCGGCTTTAAAATCCGCGAGCATACAATTCACAAGGTTCCTTATCAGCTTGTCGTAGGCGATAAGGAAGTTGAATCTAAGACCGTGACCGTACGGCTCAGAACCGGTGAAGATCTCGGTTCCATGTCCATTGATGCCTTTATCGAGTTTTTGGCACAGGACATTGCACGCAAAGGTCAGGTCGAACAGGAGAGTTAAACGATTAAAAAAAATAGCAAGGGCGCGAGCAAAAAAGCAGTCATCAATGAAGCGATTGAAGCTGATCAAGTTCGTCTAGTAGGCGCCGAGAGCGAGCAATTGGGTATTGTTACCCTTGAAGAGGCGCTCAGGGCGGCACAGGATGCATCGATGGATCTGGTGTTGATCGCGCCCGATGCCGAGCCGGTAGTCTGTAAATTGATGGACTATGGCAAACATATTTTTGAAGTGAAAAAGCAGAAAGCTGTCCAGAAAAAGAAGCAGAAGCAGACTCAAATCAAAGAGATGAAGTTCCGTCCAGGAACTGAAGAGGGGGATTATCAGGTAAAACTGCGCAACCTGATACGTTTCCTAGAAGCGGGCGATAAGGCCAAAGTGTCTTTGCGTTTCCGTGGTCGTGAGATGGCCCACCAGGAGTTGGGTATGCAGCTGTTAAAGCGGGTCGAAGTTGACCTTGAAGAGCTGGGTACCGTAGAACAACATCCGAAGATGGAAGGCCGTCAAATGATCATGGTGATAGCGCCCAAAAAGAAGAAGTAACCCGTCTTCGTTTAAGGTCCGTCGCGCTGTTAGCATAGGCTGTTTTGATGAAACAGTTAGGGTAACAGGGCTGCGGTCTTTTGCTGTTTAGACTCTGAGTCTGAGCGGTAGAAGAAAAGGGGTTATATAGAAATCAACGAATGCGTGGGGTAAGTTTGTCATGCCAAAAATGAAAAAGTGTAGCGGTGCTGCAAAGCGCTTTATGAAAACCGCTAATGGGTTCAAGCGCAAGTCTTCTAACACTAGCCATATCTTGACCAAGAAAACCACTAAGCGTAAGCGTCAGCTGCGCGGCACTTCAGCGGTTCACGCCTCTGATGTCGCTCTGGTTAAGCGCATGTTGCGCCAGTATTAATCCGGTCTTAGATACGTTAGTTAAAAGGAAACTATTATGCCTCGCGTAAAACGTGGTGTTGTCGCTCGTGCTCGTCACAAGAAAATTCTTAAGCTGGCCAAAGGTTATTACGGCGCTCGTAGCCGTGTATTCCGGGTTGCCAAGCAAGCGGTCATCAAGGCCGGCCAGTATGCTTACCGCGACCGTCGTCAGCGTAAGCGTCAGTTCCGCGCGCTGTGGATCGTCCGTATCAATGCTGCTGCCCGTATCAATGGCATGTCTTACAGCCGCTTTATTGCGGGTCTGAAGAAAGCCTCGATCGAGATCGATCGTAAGGTTTTGGCTGATCTGGCTGTGCATGAGAAAGCGGTATTTAGTGCAATCGTTGAGCAAGCCAAGGGTGCCCTGGCCTAATCAGCGCGATTGACACTTGATCGCAGGGTGGTGCGTTAGCGTGCCGCTCTTTTGAATGGGGGAAGGGTGTGAATCCTTCCCCTGTTTTTGTTTATAGAACTATTAAATTCTGACAATAAGCGCTGTGGCTGTTATCCATCGCTTGTTGTTGATGTTCAGGGTGGTGTCGAACCGCCCCAGGTTAGTCGGAACCGAAGATGGAAAACCTAGACCGCCTGTTGGCCCAGGGTAAAGAGGCCGTAGACAATGCCACCGATTCAGCTGCACTCGATCAGGTGCGGGTGCAATACATGGGTAAAAAGGGTGAGCTGACCGACCTGCTAAAGGGGTTGGGCAAGCTGACGGCCGCCGAGCGACCTGCGGCAGGCGCGCGGATCAACGAGGCTAAGCAGCAGCTGTCAGAATGCTTGAATCTGCGTAAGGCGATGCTCGAAGATGCAGCGCTTGACGCCAAGTTGGCAGCGGAAGCGATCGATGTGACGCTGCCGGGGCGAGGCCTGCAAAGCGGAGGTCTGCATCCGGTGACTCGGACGCTAGAGCGGATCGAGCGGTTTTTTGCCGGTGTTGGTTACGCGGTTAAAGAGGGTCCTGAGATCGAAGACGATTTTCATAACTTTGAAGCGCTCAATATCCCGGCGCACCATCCGGCACGGGCGATGCATGATACCTTTTACTTTGATGCACACACCCTGCTGCGAACCCATACTTCGCCGGTTCAGATCCGTACCATGGAGCAGCAAGAGCCGCCGATTCGGGTCATCTGCCCGGGTCGTGTGTATCGTTGCGATTCAGATCTGACCCATACCCCGATGTTTCATCAGGTCGAGGGGCTGCTGGTCGATACGGATGTCAGTTTTGCCGATCTTAAGGGGACGGTTGAGGAGTTCCTGCGGGAGTTCTTTGAGCAAGAGCTAGCGGTGCGTTTCCGCCCCTCCTATTTTCCCTTTACCGAGCCCTCGGCTGAGGTCGATATTGCCTGTGTGATGTGTCAGGGCAAAGGCTGTCGGGTCTGTAGTCACACAGGTTGGCTGGAGGTGATGGGCTGCGGCATGGTGCATCCCAAGGTATTCGAGTCCTGCCAGATCGATACCGAGCGTTACAGTGGTTTTGCCTTCGGTATGGGGGTCGAGCGGCTGGCGATGTTGCGCTATGGGGTTAACGATCTGCGGCTGTTCTTTGAAAACGATCTGCGCTTCTTACAGCAGTTCAGGTAGAGCAGGTCGGTTTAGCTAAGTTGAGTTAAGTAGTGTTCGGGTTGATGTGCCAGCATAGTCACAAGGCTTAGAAGAATCATCCCGATTCAGGCAACAGTTTTAACGGAAGCAAGCGATGAAATTCAGCGAACAGTGGCTGCGGGAATGGGTAAATCCCGCTATTGATACCGATCAGCTGGTAGCTCAGATCACGATGGCCGGTTTAGAGGTCGATGCGGTTGAGCCGGCTGCGGCCGAGTTTAGTGGTGTCGTGATCGGCGAAATACTCAGTGCCGAGCAGCACCCGGATGCGGATAAGCTTAGGGTCTGTCAGGTCAGTGATGGTGCTGAGCGCTTTCAGGTAGTCTGCGGCGCGCCCAATGCGCGGACCGGCTTGCGGGTAGCTTTTGCTCGGGTCGGTGCGGTGCTACCGGGTAATTTCAAAATTAAAAAAGCCAAGCTGCGCCAGGTTGAGTCTTTTGGCATGCTCTGCTCCGGCCAGGAGCTGGGAATCAATGAGGAACATGACGGCATCATGGAGCTGCCGGTTACGGCGCCGGTGGGTCAGGATCTACGTCAGTTTTTTAACCTGGATGATCAGATAATCGAGGTCGACCTGACCCCTAATCGTGGCGACTGTTTGAGTCTTGCCGGTCTTGCGCGCGAAGTGGGTGTGCTGAATAAAATTCCGGTTGCCGAGGTTGTGGTCGATGCTGTTGCGGCGGTTATTGATGATCGTTTTCCGGTTGAGATCAGTGCGGGTGTCGAATGTCCCCGTTATGTGGGTCGGGTGATTCGCGGTATCGATATCAATGCGGCGACGCCGGTGTGGATGGTTGAGCGGCTTCGACGTGGTGGCATTCGCAGCATCGATCCTGTGGTCGATGTGACCAACTATGTGATGTTGGAGTTGGGACAGCCGATGCATGCGTTTGATCTGGCTGCGCTCAATGGCGGGATTCGAGTCAGGATGGCCGAGGCTGGTGAGTCCATCACTCTGCTCGACGGCCAGGAATGTGCACTCAATAGCGATACCTTGGTGATTGCCGATCATCAGGGTCCCCTGGCGATGGCGGGAATCATGGGCGGTGAAGGTTCAGGTGTTGCTGAGCAGACACGCGACATCTTCCTTGAAAGCGCATTTTTCAGCCCTTTGGCGATCGTGGGTCGGGCGCGTGCCTATGGTTTGCATACCGAGTCTTCGCACCGTTTTGAGCGGGGTGTCGACTTCCAGTTGCAGGTCAAAGCTGTCGAGCGCGCAACCCGCTTGTTGCTGGATATTGTCGGTGGCCAGCCAGGGCCGGTGACCGAAGTTGCAGTAGAGCAGTGTGTGCCGAGTGTGCAAAAAATTGTGTTGCGGCCTGCGCGGATTAAAAAGTTGCTCTCGCTGGATATCGCAGCAGCCGAAGTCGAAGAGATCCTGACTCGTTTGGGTATGGGGGTTACGCGTAACGCTGAGGGCAATTGGGATGTAGCCGTGCCCTCCTACCGTTTCGATGTCTCAATAGAGGAGGATCTGCTGGAAGAGCTGGCGCGTATTTACGGCTACAACCGGATGCCGGTCCGTACCAATAGAGCGACGCTGAAGCTTAGCCCGCAGTCTGAGGCTACAAAAGGGCTGCCTGATCTTCGTCGGCTTTTAGTTGCGCGGGGCTATCAGGAAGCGATTACCTATAGCTTTGTAGAGCCGGGGCTGCTGGCAAAATTTGATGCAGTCAATGCGCCGGTAGCGCTTGCCAATCCGATCTCCACCGATATGGCAGTGATGCGCACCACGCTCTGGCCTGGGTTGATCAAGGCGATGCAGCACAATCAGCACCGCCAGCAGGATCGGGTCTGGTTGTTTGAATCGGGCCAGCGCTTTGTGCCTGGCGCAGAGGGGCTGGTGCAGGACAGTGTGCTGTCCGGTGCGGTCTATGGCAGTTGTCAGCCTCAGGGCTGGGATAGTCAGACCCGTTCGGTTGATTTTTTTGATCTGAAGGCGGATGTCGAGTCGCTATTAGCGGTCAATGGACAGCCAGATGCTTTCGTTTTCGAAGCGGCTCAGCACCCCGCATTGCATCCTGGTCAGTGTGCACAGATCCTGCGTGAAGGTAAGCGGATAGGTTATCTGGGCGCGTTGCATCCAAGTCTGTATAAGAGCCTGGGGCTTAACGGACCGGTATTTTTGTTTGAGTTGGAATTGGCTGCAGTGGTCCAGGATAGCCTGCCGCAATTCACCGAGCTGTCCAAGTTTCCAGAAACCAACCGCGATATGGCGTTAGTCGTTGACCAGGCTGTTACGGTTGCCCAGGTGATGGCTCTGGCGCGCACAGAGGCGGGAGAGTGGCTTAAGGAAGCCACGCTTTTTGATGTCTATGATGGCGAAGGTGTTGAAAACGGTAAAAAAAGTTTGGCGCTCAGCTTGACCTGGCAGCATCCATCGCACACGCTTAACGATGAGCAGGTTAACCAGTTCTTTGATGCAGTCGTCTCTGCTGCCCAGTTGCAGTTGGGTGCGACGCTTAGGGGTTAGTGCTGTTACCGCATAACCAGACAGGGGTATCACTATGGGGTCTTTGACAAAAGCCGAGATGGCCGAACGTTTATTCGAGGAGATCGGGCTTAATAAACGCGAAGCCAAGGATATGGTCGAGTCATTTTTTGACGAGATCAGAAGTTGTCTGTCGGAAAATGAACAGGTAAAGCTGTCCGGTTTCGGAAATTTTGATCTTCGTGATAAACGCGAACGGCCTGGTCGAAACCCCAAGACCGGTGAAGAGGTGCCTATCTCTGCCAGGCGGGTAGTGACCTTCCGGCCCGGGCAGAAGCTCAAAGAGAAAGTAGAGACCTATGTCGCTCCCGCAGGCGAGTGAGTCTCTGCCCAGTATCCCGGATAAGCGCTACTTTACCATTGGTGAGGTGGCGGGCTTGTGCGGGGTTAAGCCGCATGTATTACGCTACTGGGAGCAGGAGTTCGAGCAGCTACAACCGATCAAACGCCGTGGTAATCGACGCTACTATCAGACTCAGGATGTTTTGTTGATACGCCAGTTGCGCGGATTGCTGTATGACCAGGGTTTTACGATATCAGGCGCTCGGCTGTGGTTGCAGGGAGACCAGGCAGAAGATGACCACCAGCGTTATCAGCAGCTGATCCGGCAAACAGTTACTGAGCTTGAGTCGATTTTAACCCAGCTAAAAGCGGGCTGAGTCTGTAAATATCCTTGTCTGTGCTTCCCCTGTTCGGGCTGTTGCGGTAGTATTCGCCTCGCTGTCGAGAGGCGGTCAGAATTGCTTAGGTTTCGGAATGTAGCGCAGCTTGGTAGCGCACTTCGCTGGGGGTGAAGGGGTCGTAGGTTCGAATCCTATCATTCCGACCATTAAGCTTTTCTAAAAAATCGGAATGTAGCGCAGCTTGGTAGCGCACTTCGCTGGGGGTGAAGGGGTCGTAGGTTCGAATCCTATCATTCCGACCAATTTTTTAAACCTGATAAGTTATTGGCTTGTCAGGTTTTTTTTTATTTTTGAGAATGCCAGCTGTGTTGCTAAGTGTGGTTGCTAAGTGTGGCTACGGAAGGCTCCTGGTTCGATTTTGCTTGTGGCTGTAGTCTGAACTACTGCACTGCGGCATTGGTTGAATAGGCGCGTCATTTGCTGTCTGTTTTGTTATCATCACTGTTTTGATTGACTAGGTTGGTTTAGCGTTGATAAAGAAGCGTATCGCGATCATAG
>CAXBEA010000114.1:0-10867 GCA_963974645.1 uncultured Neptunomonas sp.
TTATCGCCCATACGCATAACTGCGCCCTGGCCGTCGCGCTACAAACTTCGCCGCTCTGGGGCTGGCTTCCAGTACTCCTGATCGGCTCCCTGGTTGGTGCCTATCTGGGTGCACACCTTGGGCTGGCCAAAGGCAACCGCTTAATCAAACGCTGCTTTGAGCTCCTCACCCTCTTGGTCGGCGCCAAGCTGATCTGGGACGGAGCGCTGCTGCTAAATCTTTAATCAAATCGGCTAAATCCTTAATCAAAATAAAGATAAGGATCCGATCGGCTTTCATCGTCCCTTAATCTGGCTATTCTTGAGTGGCCACGGCCATTTATCAGGAGTCAGCATGCGCAGGATCGTCCAGGGTGTGATTTGGCTGCTCATCGTGGCAGCGGTTACGGCCACAGTCTGGTGGAATACCCGCCCGCAACCCATTACCGTTGATATTGCTCGGGTTGAACGCGGCCCGGTTGAGCGCAGCGTGGTCAACACCCGGGCCGGTACGGTAAAATCCTGTCGCCGTGCCCAGTTATCGTTAGCGATCGGTGGCCAGATCGCCCTGCTGACAATCAACGAAGGCGATCATGTCAAAAAAGACCAGTTGCTGATCGAGCTCTGGAATGAAGACCTCAAAGCCGCCCTGCAGCAGAGCGAATTGGCGGCGCAGTCGCAGCAACTGGAACACGACGCAATCTGTGTTCGGGCGAAAAACGCCCAGCGCGATGCCGTTCGAGTCGAGACCCTGAAAGCGAAGCGCCTGGCCTCTGAAGAGCAGGCCGACCAGACCCAGGCTGAGGCCGAAGCCATCGCCCTGAGCTGCAAGGCTGCCGCTGCTAGGTTTCAGGAAGCCGGGGCGCGGATCCGAATGGCACGCGCCGCACTGGAACGCACCCAGCTGCTCGCCCCCTTCAGCGGCATTGTTGCCGAACTCAGCGGCAAAGTGGGGGAGTACGCGACCCCCTCACCACCGGGCGTGGCTACACCACCCGCCATCGACCTGCTCACCGACGATTGCCACTATATCGAAGCCCCTATAGACGAAGTCGATGCCGCCGAACTCCGTCCCGGTCAGCCACTGCAGATCAGTCTGGATGCCTACCGGGGAGAGAGCTTTCCGGGCACCCTGAGACGGATCGCGCCCTATGTACTGGATCGGGAAAAACAGGCCCGCACCGTCGAAGTAGAGGCCGACTTTAGCCAACGCCCCGAGATCCGCTTACTCGCCGGCTACAGCGCCGACCTGGAGATCACCCTGGAAAAGCACAGCGACACGCTACGTATACCCACCGAGGCGCTCCTCAACGAAGGCTACGTGTTGCTGTACAGAGAAGGCCATCCGCTGCAGCAGCGCCAGGTCAGCGTCGGCCTGAGCAACTGGCGGCATAGCGAAATTCTAGCCGGCTTAGTCGAAGGCGATCAGATCGTCACCTCCCTGGGACGAAGTGAAATCAGGGACGGTGCGCTGGTGGTGGCCAATGCCCGCTAATCCAGCCACTGTCCCCATGATCAGGCTCAGCCAGCTCAGCAAGCAGTATCAGCTCGGTAAAACCCAGGTGAACGCCCTCAGCGAGATCGACCTGGCCATAAACACCGGAGAGTACCTTGCCCTGACCGGACCCTCGGGATCAGGCAAATCGACCCTGTTGAACATGATCGGTCTGTTAGATCGTCCCGATAGCGGCAGCTACTGCCTGCATGGACAGGCCACCGAGGGGCTCACCGAAGAGCAGCGCGCCCGGCTGCGGCGTGATCAGATCGGCTTTATCTTTCAGGCGTTCCAGCTGATTCCCCGGCTGAGCGCCTTTGAGAATATCGTCCTGCCGCTGATGCTGGCAGGCCTGTCACGCCCAGAGCAACGTCGGCAGGGGATCCAGGCACTCGAGCAGGTAGGGCTGCTGCCACAGGCAGACCAACACCCCAATCAGCTCTCGGGGGGGCAGCAACAGCGCGTGGCTATCGCCCGCGCCATCGTCATGCAGCCGCCGCTGCTGCTCGCCGATGAACCCACCGGCAACCTCGACCAGCGCTCTGGGATCGAGATCATCGAACTGCTAGAGGATCTCAACCGCCAGGGGATGACGCTGCTGATGGTCACCCACGATAACAGCCTGGCCCAGCGCTGCCGCCGCCAACTGCAGCTGGTCGATGGCCGGATACTCAGCGATAGCGGCTCATGAGGCTGCTCGACCGGCTCCGTTTCAACAGCCAGGTGCTGACCCGCCAGCGCTGGCGTACGCTGCTGCTACTGCTCACGATCAGCCTCGGGGTCGCCTCGGTTGTGGTGCTGACCAGCGTCGGCGAGGGTGCACGCCGCTATGTCAGCGGCGAGTTCTCAGCACTGGGGAACCAGATTCTGATCGTATTGCCGGGCAAGACCGAAACCAGCGGTGGCGCCCCACCTCTGTACGGCACCTCACCCCGCGACCTGACACTCGAAGATGCCAACGCCCTGGCCCAGATCGGCACTATCCGCCGGATCGCCCCGATCATCGCAGGCACAGCGCGCGTCAGCCAGGGCAGTGTCGCCCGGGAGGTGATCACCCTGGGGACAACGCCCGATTTTTTCCCTATCCGCAACCTGGATATCGGCCTGGGCAAGGCGTTGCCCGCCAGCGCCGTCGATACCGCCTCGGCCAGCGTCGTGCTGGGGGCCAAGCTTAAGCAAGAACTCTTTGGCAACCGTAATCCGCTCAACCTCTGGCTGCGGATCGGCGACCGCCGCTACCGCGTTATCGGGGTGCTGGAGGAGCGCGGTGAATCGCTGGGACTGGATATGCGCGATATGGCGATCATTCCGATCCGCTCCGCCGAGCAGCTGTTCAACTCGCCGGGGTTGTTTCGGATTCTGCTCGAGCTGAAGCAGATCGATCAGCTCGATACCGCCAAACAGCAGATTCTAGAGCGAATTCGACTGCGCCACGAGGGTGAGGACGATGTCACCCTGATCAGCCAGGACTCGATGCTTAGCGCCTTCGACAGGGTCCTCAGCCTACTCACCACCAGCGTCGCGGGCATCGCCTCGATCAGCCTGCTGGTGGCCGGTATTTTGATTATGAATATTAGCCTGATCTCGGTTAGCCAGCGCCAACGCGAGATAGGCCTGCTGAAAGCCCTGGGCGCACCCGCTGCTCTGGTACGATCGCTGTTTATCACCGAAGCACTGATGTTGACAGGGTGCGGTGCGCTGCTGGGTATCGGCTTTGGTGAGCTCTGTATCGCCACGGCCCATCAGCTACTGCCCAATTTCCCCTTCTTCGCACCGCTGTGGGCGGAGCTGGCGGCCGCGCTGATCGCTGTCGGCACTGGGCTGCTCTTTGCCTGGTGGCCTGCCAGCCGGGCGGCAGGGCTGGACCCTGTATTGGCGATGCGCGGCGCAAGCGGCGGGTCGCACCAATGAACGTTAGCCAATGCGTCTAATTGCGTGAGTAACTCCAGATGAGCCTACAAGACAGCCTCCGCTGGGTCTGGCAAGCGCTACGGGCGCAACGCCTACGCAGCCTGCTGACACTGCTGGGAATGGCAATCGGGATCACCGCCGTGTCTTTAATGAGCGCGCTTGGCGAAGGGGTTCGCCATTATATCCTGGAGGAGTTTACCCAGTTCGGCAGCCATCTGCTGGCAGTCACCCCCGGCAAGACCGAAACCTTCGGCATCGGCGGCATGCTCAATACGGTACGGCCGCTGTCTTTAGCAGATGCCCAGTCGCTATCGCGGCTCAACGGCGTCGAGCAGGTTATCCCCGTAGTGTTCGGCACCGCCGCAGTCAAACAGGGCGGGCGCAGTCGCCATAGCAACGTAGCTGGGGTCGGCCCAGACGCCCATAGCGTCTGGCAGCTTAAGTTGGCGCAAGGGCGTTTTTTGCCCCAGGACCCGTTCGACAACGCCCGCCCCTTCGCGGTACTGGGCAGCACCCTAAAACAGGAGTTATTCGGCGAGGCGCAGGTGCTCGGCGAGAGCGTACATATAGGCAGCATGCGGTTTCGAGTGATCGGGGTACTCGCCCCCAAGGGCCAGTTTCTCGGCACCGATCTGGATGACAGCGCTTATATTCCGGTTTCACGCGGCTTGAAGTTGTTCAACCGCGAAAGTCTGATGGAGATCGATATCGTCTATAGCCCCGGTATCAGTCCCCAGCTGATCAGTAGCCGAGTCAAGCAGCGGCTGATGGCGCGGCACGGGCTGGAGGACTTCAGCCTAATCACCCAGGACGAGGTGCTGAAAAGTCTCGATGAGATCTTACAAATGTTGAAATATGCCGGCGGCAGCCTGGGGTTGATCTCGCTGATTGTCGGCGGAGTCGGCATCCTCAGCATTATGCTGATCACCACCCACGAACGAACCCAGGAGATTGGCCTACTGCGGGCGCTAGGCTGCACATCCGCACAGATTCGCAACCTGTTTCTGGGCGAGGCGATTTTGCTGGCGCTGGCCGGCTGCCTGCTGGGGCTGAGTTTTACCGCACTATTGCTGTTGCTCTGCGGCTGGCTGTTGCCGGAATTACCGCTAACACTGCCGGCACAGATGGTGCTGCTGGCGCTGGGGGTATCGAGCCTGATCGGGCTGCTGGCGGGGGTTAAACCGGCCACCAATGCGGCAGCACTCGACCCGATCGAAGCACTGCGGCAAGAGGGGTGAAGATCTGGGCAAGGGAGGCCTAGATGAAAAAGCCCCTACAGGGGCTTGGTATCACCGTTCTTTATCGCTCGCTGTTGTCAGCAGCCGCTGCGGATCGGCTTGCTGCGACGGGCAACAGCCGCGCCCAGCAAACCCAGTCCAAACAGCGCGAGAGTCGCGGGTTCCGGGATAGTGGGGGTGTTACTTGTAGTAATTTTAAAGCTATCAGCTGCGTTGAGGTTAAACACCGCGAAGGGGGTCAAAACATAGGAGATGCTCGTCACACTAGCGGTCACAACACTAGTAAATGGAACACCCGAAGCCGAAGCAAACAGTGTAGCCGCTCCTCCTGTCAATTCAAAATCAGTAATAGTTTTACCTGGTAAATCAAAGACTAAACCAACCATATAGCTATCAACCCCTACATTTCCAGTCAGCGCCGTTAGGGTCAGGTTGTAGATATTGCTATTGAGACTGTCGGTTAAAAATGAAAAAGAAACATTATTATCATTAAGCGATATCGGCACAGTATTATCCAGCTCTACAGCGGCTGTATCCGAAGAGAGAGTACTACCAAATAAACTATGCGTTGCGGTTATATCCACGTGGGGTGTCAATAACGGCACCGCACTTACCACACTACTGAGCAACCAGAAAGCCGATGCAACAACTGTTTTTTTCAACATACATTCACCTTCGAATTTTCTACTACAAGACTAAATATGATTTAAAGCAAAAACCGAACCACTTTGTAAAACTAGTTCCAATACGTTGATATTAAGAAGAATTAACAACAGCATAGCGGCCCATAATTCACCCAGTGTAAATAAAACTGACGCTACTATCAGCCTAAGGAAACGATAGCCGTTAGCAAATTCCAGTCTAATAATGGGACCGCTAAAACAAAAAATGGAGGCCGAAGCCTCCATTTTTGCAGCGTAACTAGCACGCCGTTTACGAGAATAGAGAGCCGATTCGATCAGAGATGCCGCACCTCGCTGATCTCGTACTCCACCTTACCGTTGGGGGTGATCACCACAGCCACATCACCCTCCTCCTTGCCGATCAGCGCACGCGCTATCGGTGAGTTAACCGAGATCTTTTTTACTTTAATATCCGCTTCATCGTGACCAACGATCTGGTAGGTAACCTCGGCGTCGGTGTCGAGATTGATCAGATCGACCGTGGTGCCAAAGATTACCCGTCCGGTATGCGGGATCTGAGTCACATCGATCACCTGACAGCCGGCCAGATTGCTTTCAATCTGCTTGATCCGGCCTTCACAAAAACCTTGCTGCTCGCGGGCGGCATGGTATTCGGCGTTCTCTTTCAGATCACCGTGCTCGCGCGCGGTAGCGATATCCTTGATAATTCGAGGACGGTCGACACTTTTGAGTTGAACCAGCTCTTCACGCAGGCGCAGCTCGCCCTGCAACGTCATCGGTACCTTAATCATTGCGCCGCTCCAGTCTGTAAGTTTTCCACTATGCTGGCATGCAGGTCTTGCAGCCGTCGGACCTGCTTCTCTTCGCCAAACTGCAATGCCTGCACCTCGGCTTCTGCACCCGCCAGGGTCGTGGTGTAGGGGATCTTATGCTGCAGTGCCGAACGACGAATCGCTGAGGAGTCGGCAATCGCGCGGCGACCTTCGGTGGTGTTGATCACATAGACGATCTCATCGTTTTTAATCATATCGACGATGTTGGGCCGACCTTCGTTGACTTTATTCACCCGTTCAGAGGCGATGCCCTGCTCAGCCAGCAGCCGATGGGTACCTTCGGTTGTTACCAGCTCGAAATTCAAAGCGAGCAGATCACGAGCGACGCCGATGATGCCAGGCTTATCCACATCGCGGACACTGATAAACGCCTTTCCCGCGGCAGGCAGGGTTTCATTGGTACCTATATGCGCCTTGGAGAAAGCCTCGCCGAACGTGTCGCCGACACCCATCACCTCACCGGTAGATTTCATCTCTGGCCCGAGGATGGGATCAACGCCCTGGAACTTGTTGAACGGGAATACCGCCTCTTTCACACTGAAGAAAGGCGGCACGATCTCCTCGGTAAAGCCCTGCGCTTCCAGGCTGGTACCGGCCATGACCCGGGCCGCAATCTTGGCCAGGGAAACACCGATGCACTTAGAGACAAAGGGAACAGTACGCGATGCACGTGGATTAACCTCGATCACGTAGATTTCGCCATCCTGATACGCCAGCTGGGTATTCATCAGCCCGACAACGCCTAGCTCCAGTGCCATCGCAGAGACAATCGCACGCATCTGGTCTTGGACATCAGCAGCCAGATTGTAGGGCGGCAATGAGCAGGCAGAGTCACCCGAGTGAACCCCACACTGCTCGATATGCTGCATGATCGCACCGATCACCACCCGCTCGCCGTCGCAAATCGCATCGATATCGACTTCAATCGCGGCAGACAGGAAGCGATCCAGCAATACCGGCGCATCGTTGGAGACCTGCACCGCCTCTTTCATGTAGCGGCGCAGTTCGGTCTCGTTGTAAACCACCTCCATCGCCCGGCCGCCCAAGACATAGGAGGGGCGCACCACCAGCGGATAGCCGATCTTCTCGGCCTGAACCACGGCTTCTTCGAGCGAACGCACGGTCGAGTTCTCCGGCTGCAACAAGCCCAGCCGCTGAATCATCTGCTGGAACCGCTCACGGTCCTCAGCACGGTCTATCGCCTCAGGGCTGGTACCGATAATCGGCACCCCGGCTGCTTCCAGCGCAACCGCCAGTTTCAGCGGGGTCTGACCACCGTACTGAACGATCACCCCCTTGGGCTTCTCAAGCTCAACGATTTCGAGTACGTCTTCCAGGGTTACCGGCTCAAAGTAGAGGCGGTCGGAAGTATCGTAGTCGGTAGACACGGTTTCGGGGTTACAGTTGACCATGATGGTCTCGTAACCGTCTTCACGCATCGCCAGAGCGGCGTGAACACAGCAGTAATCGAACTCAATCCCCTGACCGATGCGGTTAGGACCGCCACCCAGCACCATGATCTTGTCACGGCTTGTCGGATTGGCTTCGCACTCCTCCTCGTAGGTGGAGTACATATAGGCGGTATCGGTGGCAAACTCGGCGGCGCAGGTATCGACCCGCTTGTAGACCGGACGCACACCCAGACTGTGGCGGCGCTTGCGGAACTCTTTCTCGGTTACACCCAGCAGGGTCGCCAGACGCGCATCGGAGAAGCCTTTGCGCTTGAGGCCATAAACCAGCTCTTTGTTCAGATCGATCAAGCCCAGTTTGGCAACCATCGATTCCTCATTGATCAGGTCTTCGATCTGCGCCAGGAACCAGGGATCAACGCCACTGAGCTTGTAGATCTCATCGATGCTCATACCGGCACGGAAGGCATCACCGATGTACCAGATCCGATCTGAGCCTGGATTCTTCAACTCTCGCAGCAGGATCTCGCGCGAGTCTTCCGCATGCAGGTCGAGGATAGGGTCAAAGCCATCGGCGCCAACCTCTAACCCACGCAGGGCTTTCTGCATCGATTCCTGTAAGGTTCTGCCGATCGCCATCACCTCACCGACAGACTTCATCTGGGTGGTCAGACGATCATTCGCCTGGGGGAACTTTTCAAAGGCGAAACGGGGGATTTTGGTGACTACATAATCGATCGCAGGCTCAAACGAGGCGGGGGTGCGACCGCCGGTAATTTCGTTCTGCAACTCATCAAGGGTATAACCGACAGCCAATTTGGCCGCAACCCGAGCGATCGGGAAGCCGGTTGCTTTGGATGCCAATGCCGAGGAACGAGACACCCTGGGGTTCATCTCGATAACTACTAAACGCCCGGTCTCTGGGCACATGCCAAACTGAACGTTGGAACCGCCGGTTTCAACGCCGATCTCACGCAGTACCGCCAGCGAGGCGTTACGCATGATCTGGTACTCTTTATCGGTCAGGGTTTGGGCGGGCGCGACGGTGATAGAGTCACCGGTATGGACCCCCATCGCATCGAAGTTTTCGATCGCGCAGACGATGATGCAGTTGTCGTTCTTGTCCCGCACCACCTCCATCTCATACTCTTTCCAACCGATCAGTGACTCATCAATCAGCAACTCATTGGTGGGCGAGAGATCCAGGCCTCGCTCGCAGATCTCCACAAACTCTTCTTTGTTGTAGGCGATACCGCCGCCTGAGCCACCCATCGTGAACGACGGCCGGATAATACAGGGGAAGCCTAAGGACACTTGCACTTGCAATGCTTCTGCCAGCGAGTGGGCGATGGCGGCACGCGGGCACTCTAGACCGATACTCTTCATCGCCTTATCAAAACGATCCCGGTCTTCGGCCTTGTCGATGGCATCGGCTGTGGCACCAATCATCTCAACCCCGAACTGCTCCAACACCCCTTCACGGGCCAGATCAAGAGCACAGTTCAGCGCAGTCTGGCCACCCATGGTCGGCAGGATCGCATCGGGGCGCTCTTTTTCGATGATTTTGGCCACAGTTTTCCAGTTGATCGGCTCGATGTAGGTTGCATCGGCCATCGCTGGATCGGTCATGATGGTGGCAGGGTTTGAGTTCACCAGAATAACCCGGTAACCCTCTTCACGCAGTGCCTTACAGGCCTGGGCACCGGAGTAATCGAATTCACAGGCCTGACCGATAATGATGGGGCCAGCCCCAATGATCAGGATACTTTTTAAGTCTGTACGCTTTGGCATGAGTCTGTAACCGGTCTGTTTGTTCTATAGGAGTGTCCGCTAAAGATCACGGACACTCAGGAGCCATGCTGATGGCAGGTAGATGCTCGGATTAACCCCGGCGAACCTGCATCAGACTGATAAAACGGTCGAAAAGCGGCGCCACATCATGGGGCCCCGGACTGGCTTCCGGATGCCCCTGAAAGCTAAACGCAGGCTTGTCGATCCGCTCTATTCCTTGCAGGGAACCATCAAACAGCGACTTGTGGGTCGCCCTGAGACAATCGGGCAGGCTGCTTTCATCGGCGGCGAAACCATGGTTCTGGCTGGTTATCATCACCGTTCCCTTGGCCAGATCCTGTACCGGGTGGTTAGCACCGTGATGACCAAACTTCATCTTCATCGTCTTGGCACCACTGGCCAAAGCCAGTAACTGGTGACCCAGACAGATACCAAACAGGGGTAACTCGGCATCCAACAGCTGCTGGATCGCTTCGATCGCGTAGTTGCAGGGCTCGGGATCACCAGGGCCGTTGGAGAGGAAAATGCCGTCAGGACTCATCGCCAGTACGTCGCTGGCCGGGGTCTGCGCCGGAACAACCGTGAGCTTACAGCCTCGCTCAACCAGCATCCGCAGAATATTGCGCTTTACTCCAAAGTCGTAAGCAACGACATGGTAGGGCTGATCGGCAGGATCGATCTCGGCATGCCCCTGGCCCCATTTCCAGGTACTTTCGTTCCAGTCATAGGCGGTCTTAACCGAAACCTCTTTGGCCAGATCCATCCCTTTCAAACCGGGGAATGCGCGTGCGGCTTGCAGCGCACGCTCTACATCGGCATCGCCAAGATCGTCATTGGCGATAATGCAGCCGTTCAGAGAGCCTTTTTCACGCAAAATTCGGGTCAGACGACGAGTGTCTATATCTGCAATGCCGACAACGTTGTTGTCTTGCAGATACTCGTCCAGATTCTGCTCACTACGCCAACTGCTGGCCAGTAGCGGCAGATCACGAATGACCAGACCCGCAGCCCAGACAAAATCGGACTCTTCATCTTCGCTGTTGGTGCCGGTGTTACCAATATGGGGGTAGGTCAGGGTTACGATCTGGCGGGCATAAGACGGGTCCGTCAGAATTTCCTGATAACCTGTCATCGATGTGTTGAAAACTACTTCACCGGTAGTCTCACCATCAGCCCCAATTGCCTTGCCCCTGAATATACTGCCGTCTTCCAGGGCCAGAATGGCTGCTTTGCTCAATGTCGCCTCCCACTGAATAGGTCAAGCCGGATCAATATTACCGACTGCTATCTGCAAAAAAGCGAGAGGCGAACAAACTATCCGCATCCCGCTTTTTTTAGAATTATTTATCGGCCAACTTCCACCCAGCCAAACAGGCTGCATTTTACTAGAGCAGCACCGTCTTTTCCAGCACTAAACCCGGCCAACCGGGTTAAGAGTTAAGCGATGGTTAAGCTCAATATGCAAAATAGCGGATAAATCCGAGAGAGGATCAAAAAGTAGCGGGAATAAAACTAGCGGGGTAGACGGTTAGCTCCTCTTGCCACAAGATGTAGTAATGAGATATTCG
>CAXBEA010000115.1:0-10447 GCA_963974645.1 uncultured Neptunomonas sp.
TGGGGTGGCTATGGCCGGTGTTGACCACGGCGATACCGCTGCCCAGGTCGATGTAACGCTTCCCCTCAACGTCCCAAAGTTCGGCGTTGAGCGCTTTTTCGATGTAGGCATGGGTCAGGGTGCCCTGGCCGCGTGCGAAGGCGTTGTCTTTACGTTGTTGCAGTGCTGCGTTATTCATTTACAGAGTCCTTAAGGCCGATGGGTCGCGATAGTTGGTGGCAGATCAGTTGATGCCGCCCATGCACAGGTATTTGATTTCGACGAAATCGTCGATGCCGTATTTGGAGCCTTCGCGGCCGATGCCGGACTCCTTGACGCCGCCGAAAGGGGCGACCTCGGTAGAGATAATGCCTTCGTTGATGCCGACCATGCCGTACTCCAGCGCCTCGGCGACCCGCCATACCCGGCCGATATCGCGGGCATAAAAATAGGCGGCAAGACCGAAGGGGGTGTCGTTGGCGATCTGGATCGCTTCGGCTTCTGTGCTAAAACGAAATACGCAGGCGACCGGGCCGAAGATCTCCTCGTGGGCGATCTCCATTTCCGTGGTCACGCCGGTCAGTACCGCCGGCGGATAAAAGTTTTCGTTTAATCCCTGGGTATCGCCTGGTTGGCTAAGCTCCGCTCCGGCAGTCATGGCATCGGCGACCAAGCGGGTTACCTTGGCGACCGCTTTGCTATTGATTAGCGGACCGGTGGTTACCGCCTCGCCAAACCCATCCCCCAGCTTGAGTTGGGTGACTGCGGCCTTAAGTTTGGCGACGAAGGCATCGTGAACGCTATCCTGGACCAGGATGCGGTTGGTGCAGACGCAGGTCTGGCCGGCGTTGCGAAACTTGGACGCCATCAGTCCTGTGACTGCAGCATCGAGATCGGCATCATCGAAGACGATAAAGGGTGCGTTGCCGCCCAGCTCGAGGGAGACTTTCTTGACCGTATCGGCGCATTGGCGCATCAGCAGCTTGCCGACCGGCGTAGAGCCGGTAAAGGAGAGCTTGCGCACCCGGCTGTCGGCGCAAAGCACCTGACCCACGCTGGGTGAGTCCTGGGTTGTAATGACGTTGAATACCCCGGCAGGGATGCCCGCCTGCAGGCTGAGCTCGGCCAGTGCCAGCGCGGATAGTGGCGTGTCTTCGCCGGGTTTGACCACAACGGTGCAACCGGCTGCCAGTGCAGGGGCTACTTTGCGGGTGATCATCGCGATCGGAAAGTTCCAGGGGGTGATTGCCGCGACTACACCGATCGGTTGTTTGATAGTGATGATTCTTTTGTCAGGGCCGTGAGCGGGGATGACATCGCCGTAGACCCGCTTGGCTTCCTCGGCAAACCACTCGACGAAGGAGGCTCCGTAAACCACTTCGCCCTTGGCTTCGGCAAAGGGTTTGCCCTGTTCGGAAGTCATGATGCGGGCCAGGTCGTCCTGGTTGGCCAGAATAAGCTGGTACCAGGCACGCAGCCGTGCGGAGCGTTCTTTGGCGGTCAGTGCGCTCCAGGCAGGCAGCGCCTGGGCGGCCGCATCGATGGCAGCAGATGTTTCCGCCGCGCCCATATTGGGAACTTCGGCGATCTGTACCAGGGTGCTTGGATTGGTGACCGCAAAGCGCTGCTTGCTGTCTGCAGATCGCCATTCACCGTTGATAAAACACTGCTGCTTAAGTAGCGAGGCGTTGTCGATAGTTAGGGTCATAGGGGGTGCTCTGGATCTCGTCCGCAAGTATGGGGGGTGATGAACAGGCGCTATGAGTGCGCGATGCTGATTCTATTGTTGCTTCAAATATTGTCGCAGCGGGCATCATAATCTGACCTAGAATGTGTGATAAATTGAATTGTTTTGTTCTTTACATTGATGCGGGTTAAACAATTGAAGCGAGATCTGATCGTTAAGCTGGGCCAGGTGGGAGATTTTGAGATCCGCTTGCTGAAGGTGTTTAAGGCCGTGGTCGAATGCGGTGGCTTTGCCGCCGCAGAAACGGAGCTGAATATCAGCCGCTCCACGATCAGTATTCATATCGCCAATCTGGAGCAGCGCTTGGGTTTTAAGCTCTGCCGACGCGGCCGAGCAGGCTTTGCCTTGACCGAAAGCGGGATTGAAGTTTACGGTCTGATGCGTGAGCTGTTTTCGTCGCTGGAGTTGTTCCGGGCAGGGGTCAACAGTCTCCATGTGGCGTTGACCGGGGAGTTGAAAATTATTGCCAGCGACACCATCTGTATGGCTTCGCAGTCGTTGATTCCTGAAGCGATTGCGCGTTTTTCCACCGAGGCGCCCGATGTCAATGTGCTGCTGGATGTTAAAGCGCTTCGCGATATCGAACGGATGCTGCTTAGCGATGATGCCGATATCGGCTTTATCCCCTGTCATCGCCGTATCGGCGGGCTGGATTACAGCCCGTTGTACACCGAGAGTTGTCACCTGTATTGCAGTGTTAAACACCCGCTGTTCAGCCAGACGATCAGCGATGCCTCCAGTTTAGTCGACGCGGCTGTCAAGGTTGTGCATGCGGGGATTCATACCAGCCCCGAGGTCGGTGAGCAGATGGCGGGGCTGAATAAAGCGGCAATCTCCTATTTTTATGAAGCCCGGTTATCGATGATCTTATCGGGTGCCTATATAGGATTTATGCCCGACTCGTACGTGGCGGAATATGTCGGCAGAGAAGAATTGAAGATGCTGATCCCTGAAGCGAAACATTACGATCTAGGTGTGGCTGCAGTGGTGCGAAGCCAGGGCAAGAGTAATCGAGGACGCGACCTGTTCTTGGAGATCGTCAAGGAACTGCATCAGGATACCCCGTAGTTCAGCAAGCATGGCGCCTCAGTATTGGCTGGATCCTAGCGGGCGCTCCTTTTCTGCTCCTTACTTTAAAACAGCGCTAAAACGAAGGCGGGGTGCAGACGCTGACAATCTCACAGTCCTCTTGGTCAAGATTGCGAAACCGGTGCGGGATGCGGCTGTTGAAGTAGTAAGCATCTCCGGCGCTGAGTCGGTGGACCTGGTCGCCAACCGTTAGCTCAATAATCCCCTTGATAATAATTCCTGCCTCTTCGGATTGATGGCTGAGCATCGGCTCGCCGGTGTCGCCACCGGCTGCGTAGGTTTCATGCAGCATCTGCAGGGCCCGCCCCTGAAGGTTGCGGCCCACTTGGCGAAAAGTGACTTGGCCGTCGTTGATAGTTACCAGCTCATCCTGTTTATAAACAACCTTCTCTTCGGGCAGATCTTCAAGCGAGAAAAAACGCCCCATCGATATATCAAGGGCATCGAGCAGGCTTTTCAGAGAGCTGACCGAGGGGCTGATCTGGTCGCGTTCAATCATCGATACGGTGGCGTTGGCTACGCCTGCCTTTTTAGCCAGTTCACGCTGAGACATGCCGGTCAATTGGCGTAGAGATTTAAGTCTTTCTCCAATAATCATAGAGGCTCTGCCAAATTTTATTGTTTGATATTATGATCGCAATTATTTTTTATCTTTAATAATAAGCGATTATAACAAATGCTGCGAAGCAGCGTGTTTAATTTATTGCCCCATGGTATGTTTTTACCAGCATCGACTAAAGTAAATGCTGACGTGGTTAGTTTTGATTCTAAGGCCTAATCAGGCTCTTCCATAACCCGCCGAGCTGTAGATGATAACAAATATAATAGTGTAATCGGTGTGATCAGGAGCGGAGTTTTATGTCCGAGAAAGCCATAGTTCTTTCAACCACGGCGCGCAAGCAGTTACGCCATTACCATAGTGCAACCCAGTTGCGTGCAGATACCTGGCATCGGCTGGAGCAGTATACGAGTAAACTGTCTGACCGGCATGCCCGCAAGGCGGATATCGCCAAGTTCTCCAAGGCGGTCGGGGATGCGTTTGCGATCCTCGAACCGATGGAAAACTACACCGCCTTTCCCTCTTTGTCCGATTTTGAACTGCTGTGGAAGCTCTATAATCGCGAAGATTATTCCACGTTAGCGCGCGTGGTGGCGCGCATCGTCCGAGCGCTCTCAAGCCACACCTATCGCCGCCACCATATCGATCTAACGGCAGAGGATGACGAAGATGAGAAGGATGATCGCCAGGCCAATCATGTCGAGTCATCGCACAATGTGCGTCCCTATTTCGAACTACTGATCGTCGATGATATCAGTCGTGCCGAGATCGCTAAGCTACGCCAGGGGCTGCGGGATATGCGCCGCCCCGAAGACAAGTTTATTTACGAGGTGGTGGTCGTACCGAGTTTTGAAGATGCGCTGATTGCGACCCTGTTCAACCATAATATTCAGGCCTGTGTGATCCGTTACGGGTTTCCGTTCCGCTCGGTGCGGCAGTTGGATATTCTGCAGCGCCTGCTGGCGCAGTTTGATGATCAGGAGGCCGAGGAACAGCCGGATTCGGACCGCGGTCCGCTGTTGGGGCGGATGATTGCCGACCTGCGCCCAGAGTTGGATCTGTATCTGGTGACCGACGTTGCCGTGGAGGAAATTGCCGGTGATGTGACCCAGTGTTTCCGCCGGATTTTCTATCGCCAAGAAGATTATCTTGAGCTGCATCTGAGTATTCTGCGGGGTGTCGGCTCGCGCTATGAGACCCCTTTCTTCTCGGCGCTGCGTGAGTACAGTCGCCAGCCAACCGGTGTCTTCCATGCGATGCCGATCTCGCGGGGCAAGTCGGTGACCAAGTCGCACTGGATTCGCGATATGGTCGACTTTTACGGTATCAGTATTTTTTTGGCAGAAACTTCGGCGACCTCGGGCGGGCTTGATTCGCTGTTGCAGCCGCACGGTCCGATCAAGAAAGCGCAAGCCTACGCGGCTCGCGCCTTTGGAGCCAAACACACGTTTTTCTCTACCAACGGTACTTCGACCTCTAACAAGATCGTGGTCCAGGCATTGGTGCGTCCTCAGGATATTGTCCTGGTCGACCGTGACTGCCATAAGTCGCATCACTACGGAATGATGCTGAGTGGTGCCCATGTCAGTTATCTGGATTCGTATCCGCTGGATGAGTACTCCATGTACGGCGCTGTTCCGCTGAAGGAGATCAAGGAGAGACTGCTGCATTTCCGTAGTATCGGTCAGCTTGATCGCGTCAAGATGTTGCTATTGACCAACTGTACCTTCGACGGTGTGGTCTATAACGTCGAGCGGGTGATGGAGGAGTGTCTGGCGATCAAGCCTGACCTGATCTTCCTCTGGGATGAGGCCTGGTTCGCGTTTGCCTGCTGTACCCCGACCTACCGGTTACGCACGGCGATGGGGACCGCCAAGCGGCTGCAAAACCGTTATCGCAGCGACGAGTATCGGAAAAAATACGCGGCTTACACGAAGAAGCTGGCCAAGATCGATCCCAAAGACACCGAAGCACTGATTCGCATGGAGCTGATGCCTGATCCCGATAAGGTGCGTATTCGTGCCTATGCGACCCATTCAACCCATAAGACCCTGACCTCGCTGCGCCAGGGTTCGATGATGCACGTCTACGACCAGGATTTTCACAGGGTCGAGGCGGCGTTCCATGAAGCCTTTATGACCCATACCTCCACGTCGCCGAACTATCAGATCCTGGCGTCGCTGGACGTGGGGCGTCGCCAGGTCGAGCTGGAAGGTTACGAACTGGTACAGAAGCAGTTGGAGCTGGCGATGGCGCTGCGTGAGCGGGTGGCAAAAAACGCTTTGCTGAGCAAGTACTTTAAGATCCTGCTGGCCAAGGACATGATTCCTGCCGAGTACCGTAAATCGGGCATCGATGCCTACTACGATCCTGAGACCGGCTGGAGCAATACCAATATGGAGGAGGCCTGGGCGCAGGATGACTTTGTGGTCGACCCCAGTCGTTTGACCCTCTATGTCGGTAAGACCGGTATCGACGGCGATACCTTTAAAAATAAATATCTGATGGATAAGTACGGTATCCAGATCAACAAAACCTCGCGTAACACCGTGCTCTTTATGACCAATATAGGCACCACCCGCAGCTCGGTGGCGTATCTGATCGGGGTGCTGGTGAAAATTGCATCTGAACTCGAAGAAAGCCTGGAAAATATGAGTAATGCCGAGCGGAAGATCCATGATCGCAAGGTCCGGGGGCTGACCCATGATCTGCCGCCGCTGCCCGATTTTAGCCATTTCCATCCTGCCTTCTGCCCTGATGGCGATCCTGGGTCGAAAACTGGCGATATTCGCAAAGCCTATTTCCTGGCTTACGACGAAGAACAGTATGAATACCTGTGTATCGAAGATGGCAGCATCGAGAAGGAGCAGACACGGGGGCGTGAGGTGGTCTCGGCCAGTTTTGTGATCCCTTACCCGCCCGGTTTTCCAATTCTGGTGCCTGGGCAGGTGGTGAGTGCTGCAATTTTGGAGTTTATGCGGGCCCTGGATGTTAAGGAAATTCATGGTTATAGGGACGATCTCGGTCTCTGTGTATTTACCGAGGGCGCGATGCGACATTTAGTAGAAAGGCCGAAAGTTGCCCAGCTCGAGAAGGTCGTCGCTAAATTGGAAGCTAAGCTTGAGTCTGTAGAGGGCGAAACGGCCAAAGAGGTAAATGATGCCAAAAAATAGATCGTTTTTTTGTTGGTTGCGGGGTTTGTTTGGCTCCTCTGCGGCACCGCAAGATCGGCTAAAAGAGGGTAGTTTGGAGTGTGGATGTTCGGATGCTGATGCCAAAGCCGCTGATTGTTCTGACATTGAAGGTTCAAAAATAAGACAGACGGAGTCCGGTGATTCTGCCTCAGCGGTAAGCGCTGAGGCAGTGATTGCGCCTCTGAATACGGAGAAACCAATGATGAAGAAAAAACTAACCAGTATTTCGGACATTCGGCGCTATTTTCACCGCAATGAAGATCCTATCTATTTTATTAGTGCGACCAATTTCAACTTGTTGGGTATCAGTGAGTGGGTTAAAAACTTCCGTTATATCAATTACTTGGATTGTTTTGACGGCAGGCATCCGAATGTCTTCGTGCCGGGTGAGGCGCCCCATCGTGAGTTCGAGAGTATCGAAGATATAGTCAACTACCTGCTTGAGCACAAGGAGGTCGTGGATTACATCAAGGGGCGTGGCGAAAACGCCAAGGCAACCTTCCTGATGTTTGATGAGAAGAGTGAAGAACTCTGTAAAGAGTTGGGTATGGATGTCTGGTTCCCATCGGCTGAGCTCAGAGGCAAGGTTGATAACAAGATCGAGACGGTGCGGCTGGGTAATCGCGCGGGGGTGCCGAGTGTGCCTAACTTGCTGCTGAAGGTGGATAGCTATGCCCATCTCTGTGAAATCTCGGCTTCGCTAGGCACCGATCTGGTGCTGCAGGCGGCCTTTGGTGATTCTGGCAGTACCACCTGGTTCGTCTCTAACGAGAAGGAATACAACAAGTGTGCCAAGGACGTCGAGGCGGAGGCGGAAGTCAAGATCATGAAGCGCGTCAATGTCCGTGGCGCTGCTGTTGAGGCCTGTACCACAAGGGCTGGAACCATAGTCGGGCCGTTGATGACCGAGCTGATCGGCTTTAAAGAGCTGACCCCTAAGAAGGGCGGCTGGTGCGGTAACGAGATCTTCCCGGGTGCCTTTCCGCAGGATATTCTCGATAAGGCACGTGATTATACCTTTAGGTTTGGCGAGGTGCTGCGTGAAGAGGGTTATCGTGGTTACTTCGAGCTCGATTTTCTGCTCGATCAGGATAACGGCGAGGTGTATCTGGGCGAGCTGAATCCGCGGGTAACGGGTGCTAGTTCGATGACCAACCACGCCGCCTTTGCCCATGCGGATGTACCGCTGTTCCTGTTCCATCTGCTCGAGTTCTCAGATGTCGACTTTGATTTCGATGTCGAAGATCTGAATCGTCGTTGGTCTGATCCAGAGAATATCGATAGCTGGAGCCAGTTGGTCATTAAGCACACCGAGGATACGGTCGATCTGCTAACGGAGGCACCTGACTCGGGTCTGTGGCGGATGAATGAGGATGGCTCGCTTCACTATGCGCGCTTCGATTACCATCGACGTTCGGTAGAGAACGAGAATGATGGTTTCTTCCTGCGTATCAGTGGTAAAGGGGATTATCGTTACGAGGGGGCCGATTTGGGTATTTTGATCACCCGTGGCCGCTTGATGAACGACGACTTTACCCTCAACGAGCGCGCCAAACACTGGATCAACGGCTTGCGTTCGCAGTATAAGGGTCAGCCACTGACTCCGGCGGATTACGAGGATGTGCCTGTCTCGCTGGAAGTAGGCGCGTTTAAGATACTCTGATGGATATCGAGTTTGAGGCGATCGCCGAATTAGCGCCTGGCCCCAAGTGGCAGGCGCTGTTCAATCGCCACTGGCCGGCTTATCACAAGTGGTTTCTGTCCGAAGGCGATGCGGAGCGTACCCCCTACTTGGCGTCGGTGCGGCAGCTGCGCACCCATATGCCGGAGCTATTGCCAACCTATGAGCGGTTGGTTGAGTTGGCGGGTGGGGGTGATGCGGCGGCACGTTTTTTATCGCTCTATCGTCCACCGCCTTATCTGTCAGGCTGCTCGCAGGCAGTATGGCTAGGAACGGAGCCTTTTTTGGTCCGTAATTATGATTACAGCCCAAGGCTTTGCGAAGGCACCGTGCTTTACAGTCAGTGGAACGGTCGCAAAGTAATGGCGATGGTCGACTGTCTCTGGGGAGCGGTTGACGGCATGAACGACTCGGGTCTGGTCGTCTCGCTGACCTTTGGCGGGCGGCGTGTCGTAGGCGATGGTTTCGGCGTGCCGGTTATCCTGCGCTACATTTTGGAGACCTGTGATACCACGGCTGAGGCCGAACTGGTTTTAAGGCGGGTGCCGACCCATATGTCCTATAACGTCACGGTGCTGGATCGGTTTGGAAATTTTCGAACCGCGTTTCTTGCGCCGGATCGTCCACCGGAGATCCGCCCGTTACCGATTGCGACCAACCATCAGGGGCGGGTTGAATGGCATGCGCATGCGCGGGCAACCGCTACCCTGGAGAGGGAGCAGTCGCTGTTTTTCCGTTTGGCTGATAGCGAGCAGACGGGTCAGGATTTGATCGAGGCTTTTCATCAACCACCGTTGTTCAGTACCGGTTATCAAAAAGGCTTCGGCACCCTCTATACCACGGTCTACTGGCCGTTGCGGGGATTGATGGAGCTGCGCTGGCCTGGTCAGAGTTGGTATCTATCATTTGATGATTTTGCCGAGGGGGTGCGCACGATCAACTATGACTCGGGTTTTTCGGGTGCCTTTGTGCGCTTTTGAGGGCAGTAACTTATTGTTGTCGCCCTGCTAGTTCAGATTTTTTACCTCTATGGCGCGACGGGAGGTGTTAATGGCGCAAAAGTGTGTATTTGAATCCCGGGTGGTGATTAAACTAGTCAGTCTTTTACTCAGTAGTAAAAAATTTTAATCAAGGTAGGTCTCGATACACGCTTTTCTTGTGGAGATGATCGTTTTTGCGAACTACCTTGATACAACAACAAAAAAGGATAGACGCCGATGAACTGTAAGAAGATTTTTGCCAACGCTGTTATCGCGGCCAGTATTCTGGCTGGCGCGCAAAGCGCTGCGGTCATTGCTGCAGAGCAGACCTATGTCACCATCGGTACCGGTGGTCAGACGGGTGTCTACTACGTTGTGGGCCAGTCGATCTGCCGTCTGGTTAACCGCGGTGGCGATGAGCACGGTATCAAGTGTACCGCCCCTTCCACCGGTGGTTCCGTAGCCAACCTGAATGCGATCAAAGATGGCGGCCAGGACATGGGTGTAGCCCAGTCTGACTGGCAGTTCCACGCTTACAATGGCACCAGCAAGTTTGCAGATCAGGGTGCTAACAAAGAGCTGCGTGCAGTGTTCTCGGTTCACCCGGAGCCCTTCACCGTGGTTGCCCGCAGCGATTCGGGTATCAACAGCTTTGATGACCTTAAAGGCAAGCGCGTCAACGTCGGTAACCCCGGCTCTGGCCAACGCGGCACTCTGGAAGTGCTGATGGAGACCAAAGGCTGGACCATGGACGACTTTAAACTGGCCTCCGAGCTGAAAGCCTCCGAGCAGTCTCAGGCGCTCTGTGACAACAAGGTAGACGCGATTGTATACACCGTAGGTCATCCAAACGGTTCGATCAAAGAAGCGACCACCTCCTGCGATGCCAAGCTGATCTCTGTGACCGGTAAAGAAGTGGACAAGTTGATCAGCGACAACGCCTACTACGCGGCAGCCACCATCCCGGGTGGGATGTACAATGGTAGCGATGCCGACACCACCACCTTTGGCGTAGGCGCAACCTTCGTTTCCTCAACCAAGGCCAGCCCGGAAGTGATCTACCAGGTTGTTAAGGCGGTGTTTGATAATTTCGATCGCTTTAAGCGTCTGCACCCCGCGTTTGCGAATCTTGATCCGGCGATGATGATCAAGAACAACCTGTCTGCTCCTTTGCATGATGGTGCTGTGCGTTACTACAAAGAACGTGGCTGGATGTAA
>CAXBEA010000116.1:0-10439 GCA_963974645.1 uncultured Neptunomonas sp.
TTGATTGGCTACCGCCCAGATATGCACTCACCGCTCCTCTTGCTTAACTATTGCGCTTCGCTACGCGTAAATAACAGGCCGCCAGACTCAGTTTGAATACGCTGCACCTCTGATTCAGCAACATCTGGCTCCGTTTGTTGCTGACGTCGCTGTAAAATACTCTGCACCTCAGCTTCACTGATAGCACTGCTGCCATAGCCCGAAAGCGCACGTTGTACCCCCTCATCGCGAGAGACAATAATAACCACCCGGCGATTCCTACTCCGACCTCGGGCGCTCAGGTTGCTCACCTTGGGCTGAAACTGGGCGTAACCCACCGCCGCCATTCGTATCGGATCGACACCGAAATGGGCCAGCATCCGAACCACACCCGCTGCACGTGCAGCTGAAAGCTCCCAGTTTGACGGAAAAATCTGGCTCTTAATCGGTTGATTATCGGTATAGCCTTCGACATGCAAGGGGTTGTCATAAGGCGCTAACAGGAACCCCAACGCCTCAAGAATGGCATCCGCACTCAGGCTCGGCGTTGCACTGCCGCTGGGGAAAAGGACGCCAGAACCGATTTCGATCTCAAGCCACAATTTATTTGCCGATATCGACAACTCACCATCGGCAATCAACTCTTGAAAGCGCGCTTTTGCATCCGTCTGTATCTGTTCCAGTATCTCGCTTTCGTCCGCAACATCGAGCTGAGCAGGCGATGCTGTAACTGGCTGATCCAGAAGTCCGATATCACGGTTTGGCTCGCGCAGTGACAGGTCTCCCACTGGCACTTGATTAAAACTGCGCTCAGGGCCCAAAAATATCCCCGATAGCGAATCTGATAGGACTTTATATTTACCTTCATTAACCGAGGAGATGGAGTACATCACCACAAAAAAAGCCAGTAACAGGGTGATGAAATCCGCATAGGATACAACCCATCGCTCGCTGCTGACTTGGTGTTCGCGCCCTTGGTATCGCCTGGCCATTTAGTCCGCCATTACCTGAGGTAACTTTCCAAGCGCATCCGTATCGCTACGGGGTTATGCCCTTGAACTATTGACAAAAAACCCTCGAGCATCATTTCATGGTACTGATAACGCTGATGAATGATGGATCTCAACTTACCCGATATCGGCAATAACACTAGGTTGGCAATACCAACTCCATAGACGGTTGCTACAAACGCAGTCGCAATCCCAGCGCCCAACGTTTCGGGAGATGAGAGGTTAGTCATCACATGTATCAACCCCATCACTGCACCGATAATACCGATCGTTGGCGCATAGCCTCCCATGCTCTCATAGACCCTGGCAGCCTGCAGATCACGCTGCTCGCGAACGTTAAGCTCCATCTCCATCAGCTCGCGGATAACCTCTTTCTCGCTGCCATCGGCAATCAGTTGCAGCCCCTTACGTACAAATTCGTCCGCCTCAAGTTCTGCCTGTTTCTCTAATCCGATCAAACCAAAACGTCGCGATTGTGCACTCCAAGCCACGACCTTATCAGCGCCCTCGAGATAGTTGAGCGAGGGCGGAGAAAAAACCCAACTCAGCATGTTCAAGGCTCGGCGAGTCTCTGGCAGAGAAAACTGCAGCAGTCCAGCTCCTAGGGTACCGCCAAAGACAATGACCGCAGCCGCGCCATTAAACAGCGTATCAAGCTGACCACCCTCAATTACTTGGCCGCCAAAAATTGCCGTTAAAACCAGTAAAATACCGAATAAGCTGAGACGATCCATCAGCAACCCAACACAGAGAGTAGATGGGTACTTACATTGTCCAGATCAACGATATGATCCGAAAGCTGTGCTTGAGCAATCGCCTGAGGCATGCCATAAATAACACAGCTTTGCTCACTTTGAGACCAGATCACCGAGCCGCTGTTTTTTAGCATCCGAGCGCCATCTCGACCATCGGCACCCATCCCGGTCAAGACGATCCCTAATACCTGATTTGCATACGCCTTGGCCGCGGAGCCAAAAGTCACATCGACGCTAGGCTTATAATTAAGCCGCTCATCACCCGGCATGATTCGGACCCGTCCACCTTGACGGGCATCAACCAGCATCTGCTCGCCACCCGGAGCCAGTAGCGCCAACCCCGGTTCTAGGCGATCGCCATCACTGGCTTCACGCACCCGAATCTGGCACTGCTGATTCAACCTCTCCGCAAAAGCACCGGTAAAGGTTTTGGGCATATGCTGCACAATCAGAATGGGAAACGGAAAATTAGCCGGTAATCGGGTCAGAATTTTTTGAATCGCAACCGGACCTCCGGTTGAGGTACCTAAGATAACCAGTTTGATCTGCTTGGATAAACTTCCAGGCCTCGGTGCCGAAGAGATCCCTGCGACCTGCCTGACAGGCTCTCTGGCTAAAGGTTTATTAAGCGCGGAGGCTGATCGTAAAGGCGTAGTTCCGCTTAACCCAGAGACGCTGGGCGCAGGCCTGATTGATGGACCGCCACGGCTTACGCGGCTTCTGGCCACAGTCAACACCCGCTCGACCAACACCTGCTCAAGTCCACCGCTGCCCTGAGCCATCCGATCATAGCTCTTAGGCAGATAATCTATCGCGCCAGCCTCAAGCGCCTCAAGCGTGATCCGAGCCCCCTCGTAGGTCAGCGACGAAAACATCAATACCGGCGTTGGGCATAGCCGCATAATTTCCATCAACGCCGCGATGCCATTCATAACCGGCATCTCGTAGTCCATGGTGATCACATCGGGCCGCAGAGACTGCGCTTTCTCTATGGCAACCTTTCCATTTTCAGCGGTACCAACAACCGTTACCCGTGGATCTGCGCTCAGTATCGCGCTCGCCCGCTGTCTGAAAAATGCGGAATCATCTACAATGAGGACTTTGACGGACATCAACAGCTCCTACCGTCAGGTGGGACCATCCACCCCAGCCTGTTAGTTAACATTAATGCGAGGCGTAACGTTTTAATAGGCTCGGGATATCCAGAATAAGTGCTATGCGACCATCACCGGTAATAGTGGCGCCCGACATTCCGGGCGTGCCCAGCAACATTTTACCCAGGGGTTTGATCACCACTTCCTCCTGCCCCACCAACTGATCAACGATAAAGCCTACTCGCTGCGTTCCCACCGTGACAATCACCACATGCCCGGTCTCAGGCAGCTGCTCACCCACGCAACCGTTGACCAACCAACGTCTAAGATGGAACAGCGGTAAGGCTTTCTCCCGAACAACCACTACTTCTTGACCATCGATAACATTGGTATGAGTTAGATTAAGATGGAAGATCTCATTAACGCTAACCAGTGGCAGTGCAAAGGCCTGATTGCCAAGCATAACCATCAGTGTCGGCATGATTGCCAGCGTTAACGGAACCTTGATCTCGATTCTGGATCCTTTACCGGGTACTGAATCGATCACCAGGGTGCCGTTGAGCTGGGTGATCTTGGTCTTGACCACGTCCATCCCGACGCCTCGACCAGAGACGTTTGAAATCTCTTTCTTGGTCGAGAAGCCTGCTGCAAAAATCAGATTAAAGGCCTCATTATCGGTCAATCGATCGGCGGCATCCTGCTCCATCATCCCTTTTTCGACCGCGAGCATGCGTAGCTTATCCGCGTCCATTCCGGCGCCATCATCTGCGATCGACAGCAGGATATGATCACCCTCCTGCTCAGCCGAGAGGATGACGACACCGACGCGAGGCTTACCTGCCGCTTCACGGACCTCTGGCGTTTCGACGCCATGGTCAACCGCATTTCGAACTAAGTGGACCAGCGGATCAGCAAGCGCTTCGACCAGATTTTTATCTAGGTCAGTATCCTCACCTCGCAGTTCCAGATTGATCTCTTTTTTCAACGTTCTGGCTAGGTCGCGGACCACACGAGGAAAACGACCAAAGACTTTTTTGATCGGCTGCATCCGTGTCTTCATCACCGACATCTGCAGATCGGCAGTTACCATATCCAAACTAGCGACCGCTTTGCCGACCTCCTCATCGGCAATCGTAGCACCCAGGCGAACCAGACGGTTACGCACCAGCACCAGCTCACCGACCATGTTCATGATCTCGTCAAGGCGCTGGGTATCGACCCGCACCGTTGTCTCCGCAGCAACAGGCTTTTCCGCCTTAGGCGCCGCCGCAGTTGGCGTAGATTTAGCAGGGCTAGACTTAACAAGGGCTGCAGCGGGTGCGCTTGCTGGAGCAGGAACAGATATTGGCGCAGCCTGAGCCACTTCAGCAGGAGCAGCAGGCGGTGTCGGTACCGGAGTCGCTTGGTCGGCGAATGCGCCCTTACCCTGAGCCTGAAGCTCATCGAGCAGCGCTTCAAATTCATCCTCAGTAATTATATCATCGTCGCCTCCTGTAGCAGGCTTGGCGGCAGCCGGTGCAACAGGCTCCACCGGCATACCTGCTAGCGGCTCGACAATGCCGCCATGCTTACCCTTACCGTGCAGTTCGTCCAACAACGCTTCGAACTCATCGTCGGTAATATCGTCGCTACTGGCTGCAGGTGCAGCCACTTCAGTAATCGCGTCAAGGAGCTGATCAAATTCAGCATCCGCATCGGCGGCCACCGCTGATGCAACCTCAGATTCAGGAAGCTCACCACGGGTCAACGCACCCAGCGTCTCTAGCAGCTCTGACGAGGCCTCTTCAGGGGTTTCACCCGAACGCACACAATCAAACTGTGCATTGATAGTATCCAGCGCTTGTAAGACTACATCCATCAAGGCGGTAGTAACCTGGATATCATTGTTTCGCAACTTATCAAACACATTCTCGGCGGCATGACAGCAGGCCACCAATGCGGTGAGCTGCATAAATCCTGCACCGCCTTTGACGGTATGAAAACCACGGAATATTGCATTCAGCAGCTCGCTGTCTTCTGGACGGTGCTCCAGATCGACCAACTGCTCTGAGAGCAGCTCAAGAATCTCGCCCGCTTCGACTAAGAAGTCTTGCAGGATCTCTTCATCTACATCCAGACTCATACACTCAACTCCTTAGAATCCGAGACTCGACAGAAGATCATCAACATCATCCTGTCCAGTGACGACAGCATCTGCCTCTTCTTTTAGCACCAAGGGCCCATGCCCTTTGAGATCTTTTTGTTCTTTTTGCTCTTTCTGTTTCTGCTCGTCGTCAGCACGCTGAGTGACACTCTGGCTCGCATCCCGTTTAATACCGGTAATGCGGTCAACCTTGCCGGCCACAGCAACCAGGGTGATCAGGCTTTTCTCAACATCATTCACCAGACCATTGACCCGTTTGATCAACTGTCCGGTTATATCCTGAAATCCCTGCGCTAGTAATATTTCAGTAAAATTACCCTGCAGATTGCCTGAACCTGTTTCTATCTGCTGCAAAAATGCCTCGGTGGTTCGTCCGAGATCCTTGAGTTCAATCATTGTGCCTTGCTGATCAGCCATATTTTGCCAATCCTGCCGTAATAGCTTCGCCTGCTCACCCAGCTCTTCAGCAATCGGCATACTTGCCTCAACCATATCCATGGTTTTGTTGGCCGCGCTCTCGGTCAGTTCCAACACATAATCTAATCGGTCATGGGCACTTGAGACTTCATTAAGCGGATCGCTCTCGTCAAGCGGAGATGCTTTTTCTGCGGTTTTCTCGACGTCGATATTAAACTGTTTGATCGCCTCATGCAGACCACGCGTCAACCGCCCCACCTCTTTGTAGAGCATGGTATTTCGCGCATCACTCAGCTCTGCTAAAATCTGCATCGCACCGGCAAAGTCGCCGATATCCAGCAATCCAAGCAGCTCCTGCGCTTTCTCTTGAAGGGTCAGCTCGAAACTCTTCAGGTCTGTTACTTCTACCTTGCCTGACATAGCTGCGGATTCCTAAATACGTTCGAAAACCTTTTCGATTTTTTCTTTAAGAACCGCTGCGGTAAAGGGTTTCACCACATAGCCATTCACACCGGCTTGGGCCGCCAAAATAATTTGCTCGCGCTTAGCTTCGGCAGTTACCATCAGCACAGGAAGTTTCGCCAGCGATGGTTCGGCGCGTACCTTCTGCAATAGCTCCAAACCAGACATGCCGGGCATATTCCAGTCAGTCACCAGAAAATCTATGCTACCCGACTGCAGTATCGGCAGCGCGGTCATCCCATCATCGGCTTCGACAGTATTGTTAAACCCGAGATCTCTCAATAAGTTTTTGATAATTCGTCTCATGGTTGAGAAATCATCAACTATGAGTATCTTCAAATTTTTGTCCAAGGAGACCTCCGTCTTACTTAGCTCTGGGAGCTTAGCTCGCACATGTTTTAGTTCTGGATTCTATTGGGCGAAATAAAAAATCTTAATCAAACAATATATTCAATCTTAACCCAAGGCTCAACGCCAGGTACTCAACCGCGCCCTTAACCTTAGCGCTGCCTGAGAGTGAATCTGACTGACCCTAGACTCGCTCACACCCAACACTTGGCCAATCTCTTTCAAGTTCAATTCTTCATCATAGTAAAGCGCAAACACCAATTTCTCGCGCTCAGGCAAAGCGCCGATAGCATCAGCCAAGGCCCGCTTGAACGCGGCATCTTCATGAAGCTCACTTGGAGGAGCATCGTTACTCGGAATTGCTTCGCCTGCCGAATAATCGTTGCTTTCAGCCAATTCATCAAAACTAAACAACCGGCTTCCCGAGCTATCTTTGAGCAGGGCGTAGTAGCCATCCAAGCTAACGCCCATCTCCTGGGCAACATCAACATCCTGAGCATCACAACCGGTTCGTGACTCTACGACTTTAATGCACTCAGCAACCCGGCGACTGTTGCGATGCACCGAACGCGGGGTCCAATCCCCTTTGCGTACCTCATCAATAATCGCACCACGGATACGAATACCGGCATAGGTTTCAAAGCTAGCGCCTTTGCTGGGGTCGTATTTACGCGCAGCCTCAAGCAGCCCAATCATCCCCGACTGAATCAGATCATCCACAAGCACGCTAGACGGGAGACGGGCCAATAAATGGTGCGCTATACGCTTGACCAATGGTGCATGCCGAACCACCAACTCAGCCTGATTTTCAGCCTCATGCAAGTTATACATGCAACCCCTTAACTGCTCAGCGCTGACCTACTCCACGCACCAGCCGCTCAACAAAAAATTCAAGATGCCCTCTGGGCGCAGTCAATACCGGCCAGCATGACACTTTTGCTGCCAACTGAGCAAACGCCAACGCTGACTTACTTCGCGGAAAGGCTTTGAACACAGGCTGTTGTTTTTGCACCGCTTTACGAACTGACTCATCATAAGGGATAGACCCTACATATTGAAGTGTCACATCAAGAAAGCGATCAGTCACGGTGGTTAACTTTGCAAATACATTTCGCCCTTCCTGCTCGGACCGGACCATATTGGCCAGCACCCTGAACCGGCTCAACGCGCTATCACGGTTCAACAGTTTAATCAGTGCGTAGGCATCGGTGATCGAGGTCGGCTCATCGCAGACCACAACCAAAGCCTCCTGCGCTGCACGAACAAAGCTCACCACTGACTCAGAGATACCCGCTGCCGTATCAATAATCAACACATCGATATCATCAGCAACCTCGGCAAAAGCATGAATCAACTCCGCATGCTCATGCGCACTCAACCCAACCAGAGACTGAGTCCCGGAAGAAGCAGGCACTATCTTAAACCTTTCTCCAGCCGAAACCATGATATCGCTCAAGCCACACTCACCTGAGAGCAGATCTTTAATGTTTTTCTTGGGCCGCAAACCCAACAGCACATCGACGTTAGCCAGACCTAGATCCGCATCCATCAGCACCACGCGACGACCTGACTGAGCAAGCGCTGCAGCTAAATTAACCGAGACATTGGTTTTACCAACCCCGCCTTTACCGCCAGTAACTGCGATTACCTGCGCCTGATGCGCAACCCCCATCATCACCGCCTCAGACCGCATCATGGCGTTGCGGGCGTAGCACCACAGGCTCGTTGCGGGCCGCCCTACCGCTCGCCAGCACCACCGCCCGACTGACTAAAGACTTTGCCGTAGCAACCTCGATATTGTCAGGAATTTTTTGTCCGTCAGCCAGATAAGCCACCGGCAATCGCTGCTCGATGACCGCGCTAACAACCTCACCCAAACTCAAAGATTCGTCGATCTTGCTGAGCACCGCGCCATTTAAACCGATCGGCTTAAAATACTCACAGGCTGCCTGCAACACCTGCTCCTGCGCCGTACAAGGAAGCACTAGATACTTTTTAATCCGACAGGTCGACTGCGCAAACATCTGCAACTGCTCTTCACGCTGCTGATCGGAGCCACCAATACCGGCGGTATCGATCAACACCACGCGGCGGTCCCTAAGCGAGCGCAGCGCATCATCAAGACTATGCTTCTCGTCCACCACACGGACTGGAATATCGAGAATTCGACCAAAGGTCCGCAACTGCTCATGGGCTGCGATGCGATAACTATCCGTTGTGACCAATGCCACTCCAGAACTGCCATGCTTGAGCACGTACTGGGCAGCCAGCTTACCGATAGTGGTCGTCTTTCCCACACCTGTTGCGCCTACAAACGCCAAGATGCCACCGCGATCAACCACATCCTCACCTGCAGTCGGCAGCGACTCAACCATCCGCGCCAATGAGATTTTCCATGCCTGCTCTAAACTAACGCCCGGCTCCAGAGCTCGCATCAACCGATCGCTGAGCGAAGCACTGATACCGACCCGCTCCAAGCGACTGCGCAGCCGAGACAATACAGGATCATTCGCTATTGGCTCCGCTGGACGTTGCTCCATCTGCTGGCGCAGCATCTGCTTTAAACTCTCAATCTCGGATCGCATCGTTTGCAGGGCTTCATGATCAGACTCTTCTGCCAAAGAGCGGCTTGATCGACTCGGCTCAGGCTTAGCCAATCCCGGCTTAGAAAACCCCGACCTAGAAGACCCTGATTTAGAAGACCCTGATTTAGAAAACTCTGGCTCAGAGTGCAACGAGGCCAACACATTATCCCAGGCCCTGTCATCGATATTACTCAGTTGACGATTATTGACGGCTTTTAACTGTGGCACACCTTCTGCCGATGCAGCTTTGCGCTGTGCAAGCTGCGAACGCGCCCGACCCAACTCCAGCGCCAGCATATCTTCGCGCTTACGCCCGATGTGAGAGCCCGCTTGCTTAGCTGAAGCGGGCTGCGTCTGGCGCGAGCGCGCATCTTCAACATCCGACTCCAGCGCCACAACCAACTCTACCCCGCCCGCCACCCGCGTATTGGACAGAATCATCGCCTCCGATCCCACCTCATCACGCACCAGCCGCATCGCTTGACTCATGTCCGGAGCAAAAAAACGTCTGACCTTCACCTCGCCCCCTTAACCCTGTCGTAACACATCCTGCCGAGCGAACACTCGCCATCCAGATAGACTGTCTTGATCGACAATAAATTATCCACCAACCGATGCCACGATGGTAACTTGCTTATTTTCAGGCACTTCCTGATACGACAACACATGCACCTGCTGGGTACCATAGCGGACAAACTTTGCCATCAGCGGCCGGATCGGCGCGGCCACCAGCAATACAGCCGGCTGCCCCTCCGCCTCAAGCCTGGCCGACGACTCCTCCAGCGTCCGCTGCAAGCGCTCCGCCATACCCGGCTCCAACGCCAACCCTTCGCTAATACCCGACTGCTGACTCTGCTGAAAAGACTGTAACAGCAGCTGCTCAAGCTTGGGGTCAAGCGTCATCACCGGTAACTCCTGGACGTTGCCATAGATCTCTTGAATGATCAGCCGTGATAAGGCAATTCGTACCGACGCCATCAGTGCGACAACATCTTGACTAATCGCAGAAGACTCCGTCAAATTTTCGGCAATCGTACGTATATCTCGAATCGGGACCAGCTCTTTCAGCAACCCCTGCAGCACTTTTAACAGGCTGCTGACCGACAGCTTATTAGGCAGCTCTTCTGCCAGCTTTGGCGAGCTCTTACCCAGAAGGTCCAGCAGCCGCTGCACCTCCTCGTGCCCCAGCAACTCATGCGCATGGCTAGACATCACTTGATTCAAATGGGTAGCCACGACAGTACTGGCATCCACCACGGTATAACCAAGAGTTTGCGCATGTTCCTTCTGACCCGGCTCAATCCAGACCGCAGCCAAGCCAAATGCAGGATCTTTACCCTCAATCCCCTTCACTTTGCCAAACACCTGCCCGGGGTTAATTGCCAGCTCCCTATCCGGGTAGACCTCTGCCTCACCCGCAGTCACACCCATCAACGTAATCCGGTAGGCCCCTGGCATCAGGTCCAAATTGTCACGAATGTGCACCGAGGGCACTAGAAAACCGAGATCCTGAGAAAGTTTCTTACGCACCCCGCGAATCCGCCCAAGCAACTGCCCACCCTGCGCCCGATCGACCATCGGAATCAAGCGATAACCGACTTCCAACCCAATCATGTCGACAGGGCTTACGTCATCCCACCCCAGCT